>JAFYBQ010000027.1 GCA_017540085.1 Synergistaceae bacterium
TCCTGAGTCCTGAGTCCATTATACTATTTTTCATGGTCTGTCAACCGTCCTTTTTGGGATTACGCATTATTTTACAGGAACACCGCGAACGCCGCAAAGCCAATCACGCCCATAGCCGCCGCCGTCCTCAGAGGGGCAAGCCTCAAGTACCTGCACACAAAGAACACAAGCACCCCGCACCCCATCCACGCCGTAAAATAATTCCAGCTCACCGCATTCGGAATAACATTCAGGAACGCACCCGCAATTTTTTCCCACAGGATAAATATCCCTTCAACCGTCATCATGAAATACTGACTCAGCGGAAAATTCATCAGCCGCAAAATTCCCCCGAATGACGCAATCGTGAACGCAAACGAGAAATATACAGGCGCGAAAAGATTCAGGATTACCCCGACAAGAGGCACTCCCCCGAAAGTGTACGCGACCTGCGGAAATGTTACGAGTCCTACAGCAGGACTTATCATCAGCCACGAATAACCCGACTCAATCATGGCCGAAATTGTCAGCGCAGAAATTACCGACAGCCGCCAGCCAATGTCCCAGAACAGGAACGGCAACAGCATCAGCAACATCACTCCCGCACAGCACACGCTGTTCACTCCGTTATATGGACGGTGTACGAGCCTCGCACATAAATATATCTGTATCATCATTCCCGCCCTCATTGCGCTTGGAGCCGCCCCCGTCAGCAGAATATACGCCCATAATATTACCGTGAGGATTAGAGTCTTCCGTCCCAAGAAAAATATTGCTATCATCATCACGACTCCTACATGAAATCCCGACACCGCAAGAATATGGACAGTCCCGCATTTTGTGTGAAACTCGTACAGCGATTTATCCCTCTCGCCGAGCCACGCCGCCCGCAAATAGCGCGATGTCCTCTCAGGGGTATATATCGAAAGTTTCCGGGACAGTTTCCCGCGCATTAGGGACATGCTGAATCTTTCGGGCAATTCCTCCGGGTCATGGAGGGTAATTATTCCGTTCACGCCACGCCCGCGCCAGTAACGCCCCTCGTCAAAGTCAGAATCATTCCTCTTGGGACGAAAATCACGTGTAGCACCGTCAAATTTCACCCTCGCCCCCTTCATGAACTCCGAAAAATGCGTGAAGGCTACATATTTCCCGCGGCTGTCCGTGTCGATGACATTCGCATAAATCCTGCCCCATTCGCGAACGTCCGTAACAGTCCCTTCCTCAGCGACAAAGATAACATTCTCAGGAGGAGGCGACGAAATCACCGCATACATTCTCCACGAACACAGCAGAGTCAGCACGAGGCTGAACGCGAAAACCTGCCACTGTCCGGGCAAATCCCATTCATACGACAGGAACATTATCCCCGCGAAAATTCCGGGAACGATTACGAGGAACGCCCATATTCCCGCCCTGTCATAGAGTCCCGCGCCCGCTGTCAGTGAGGCAAGAACCGCCAGCATCGGGGAGCGTCTCAATATCTCCATCAGCGTACGGCTATCATGTCCCGCATATTGTCGAGCTTTGCCCGGCTTATTCCGCGTATGTTCGTGAGGTCTTCAGGGCTGTTGAAGCGTCCGTGATTGTTCCTGTAGTCGATGATTCTTTTTGCTGTTGCAGGGCCGACTCCGGGCAGCCGCTCAAGTTCTTTCTGATTCGCGTGATTTATGTCGATTAATCCGGCTGATGATGATGGCTGTGATACCCGTGAGCCTGTATTCATGGCCGTAATGAGCGGGAGAACCTGCGCTAATTTCGCCTGGCCTATTCCCCGGACGTTAATCAAATCTTCAGGGCGGGCAAAATTTCCGTGAGTGTTCCTGTAGTCTATTATGCGCTGTGCGATTGCCGGGCCGATTCCGGGGAGGCTCTCTAGTTCGGATTGATTTGCGGTGTTGACGTTGATTTTTCCTGACCGTGAATGTGATTGTGTTACGGTGCTTTTTGTCCGGGCATTTGCGGGAAGTCCGGGTATTGTCGGGGACTGGTTCGCGGTTCTGGCCTGCTGTAATTTCGCGGCTATATGTACGTGGCTTCCGTCAGAAAGATTTTCGGCGAGGTTGAGCGATTCTGTGTCGGCCTTTGCGGTGAATCCCCCGGCCATGTCAACAAGCTGAAAGATTCTAGCGTCCTCCGAGAGCTTATAGACTCCCGGCTTCCTGATTTCACCTGTGATATATACATAAAGGATTCGTGAAGGCTGAGTCGTTTTTTCGGGGACAGTTTCGGGATTGTCGGGTTGATTCTGGGACTGTGATTTTGTTTCTGACGGCTGAAATTTTGCCGGGGGACTCTCGTTCCCTGAGTCTGTGAATATCATCGTGATTAGTCCGGCAATGAGGAAGATTAATACTCCTCCGCCTGTGATTATGGCTTTGCGGTAACGGCTGAAGATGTCATTCATGTATCCGCCCGGCTCCGTCCGTTATGCCTGTCTCGTAGAAAGAAGCCCTGCGCCCTGTGAGACGCTCATATTCCGCGCCGATGTGGGACTTGAAGCCGCTGACCTTTTCGCCCTCCACAATGCTGACTGTACAGCCTCCGAATCCGCCGCCAGTCATCCTTGAGCCGACAACGCCGGGAAATTCCCACGCAAGCGAGGCTAATATGTCTAGTTCGGGGACTGTTACGGCGTAATTGTCGCGGAGTGATACGTGTGAGGCGTTCATGAGCCGCCCGAATGTCTGAAGGTCTCCGGCTCTCAGGGCTTCCGCGGCGCGTTTGGCGCGTTCGTTCTCGCTGACTGCGTGAAAAGCCCTGCGGAGATTCACGGGGTCTTTGACGGTGTACGCTAATTCGTCAAGCTCATTCACGGACAAATCGCAGAGGCATGATATATCGCGGACTCTCTTTATGTCGGCTAAAGCGTTCTCGCACTGCTGCCGGCGGAGATTGTATTCACTTCCTGCGAGGGAATGAGGGACATTAGAGTTTGTGATGATGATTCTTTTAGTGCCAAGCTCTATAGGTGCGTATGAATATTCGAGTGTTGAGCAGTTGAGGAGGACAGCGTGATTCTTTCTGCCCATGCTTACGGCGAACTGATCCATTATTCCGCAGTGGACTCCGACAAAATTATTCTCAGCCTCCTGCGCGTAAAGTGCCGCGTCTACTCCGTCAATCCCAAACTCTAAAAGCTCGCTGAATATTTTTACGGTCAATACTTCAAGTGCCGCTGACGATGACAGGCCAGCCCCGTCCGGGAGATTCCCATAATACAGAATATCAACGCCGGAATGAAACTGTCTGCAATGCTTCCTGATTGCGCTGACGACTCCAAGAGGGTAATTGACCCATGAGCGCGGGCCGGATAATTTCCCGGTGATTCTGTCGTACTCAGTCTCGAACGGCGAGTCATAATCCCCGTCAAAATTCATGGAATAGAGCCGGAGTTTTCCGAGTGAATTTTTCTGCGCGAGGGCATAAATTCCGAAATCAATAGCGCAGGGGAACACGTATCCGCCTTCATGGTCTGTGTGTTCGCCGATGAGATTGACGCGGCCGGGGGAAAAAAACGGCTCTGCGGTTGACTCTGAGCCGAATATCTGCCCGTAAGCCCTGTACATTTCTTCAAGCATGTGTATTTCTCTCCTAACTTCTTTGCATTTCTTCTGAATTGTATACTAAGTTTTCATTTATTTCATTTATTACCTCATTGAGCCTGTAACTTACAGGATTAGCAAGGTATTCCGCCAATGCTTTATCAGCTTCTCTTGCGTCCATGACATCCTCGACATGTTCAAGCATGAATCTTTTTGCCATCTCTCCGATAGACTCCCCGGTTTCTTCCGCGTAAGCCTCAAGAAAATTCTTGTCCGTTTCGTCAAGCTCAAACGAATATGTATACATAATCGTTATCATTCCGGCTTTCTGTGAACTACCACCGCTTATGTCTTGCGCTCCGAGAGAAGCGGGGGCTTCCTAATTCTACGAGGTTGCAACACAAATCTTGCGACTCATGTCGTCTTACGTCCTCTCCAAAGGCGTGGATTCCCTGCATCCCACAGGTATTTCTTTTCGCAAGCAATATCATGTTCCGTGCCGCGTGTACATCACGGTCTTCCATATACCCGCATTCACACTCATATACTCGGTCCGCTAACGTTATATCTTTCTTCAGCCTTCCGCAATTAGGGCAATATTTCGTTGTTGGTTCTCTTGATAACAGGACTGTTACTCGCTCATGTCTCACTAGTTTTCCTTTCACTAGTCCTAACACTGAATGCTGTACCGTTCGCCCAAACAAGCCCTTATGCCATCCGGAAAGATTTTCATCTTGCATGTATATTCGCTCATGTTCCAATAACTCATGCACAATTTTATTCGCTGTGTCCTTTTTACGGCTTGATAATTTCTGATATGCCATGCGAAGCAATTTCACTGCTTTGTACCGACTGTTTGAACCTTTTTTCCGCCGAGCTATTAACCGCTGGCATTTCTTTATTCGTTCACTTTCTCCAATCAGCACTTTATATTTTTTACCCTCAGATGTCGTTATTGTCGTCTTAATGCCCATATCTATTCCGATTTCGGGTTTATATTTCCTTGTCTCACCTCCCTTATTCTGGTATGTTGTTATTGCTAGATAGTATCCATCAGGCAGATTTAACAGTTTAGCGTTTGCAAACTCTATATCAGGTATATTCCAGAATTGATTTGCCCCTTTAATTCGTATACGTTCCTTGAAA
>JAFYBQ010000028.1 GCA_017540085.1 Synergistaceae bacterium
AGAACTGTTTAATCACAAGCCGCAGTGCTACAGATTAGGATTTACGTCCGTAGGTGCCTATATATTCGCAGGCAACGTAGCTTACGCTAAGGCTAGTCAGTCAAGGCTTTTACAAGCCTCCGGCTTTAGCCGTGAGGTTACGGACTGAAATATGCCTCCTGATAATGCTTCATGATATACTAGCAAAAATTCCGCAGAAAGGCATATGTAAATTGCAATGAGACATCAGAAAAATTTTACTAGGATAACTGCTGCTTTGTTTCAGGCCGCGCTTGACGTTCTAATTTTCCGGCTAAGTTTCAGGCTTGCGGTAAATTTCTTCATGGCATGGAGAAATATGCACCCCTTCTCGCCGGAGGCCAATACGCTTTTCACATGTACAATGCTTGCCGTGTTCTACTCCAATTCGCTTTACGCCTTCAAGACGTGGCAGCTATGGGACGAAATGAAAGCTATCCTGAAATCTTCCGTGCTGATACTTTTGGTTGTCGTGCTTTATTTTTACTCGCAGGGCTTTGACTTCTCGCGCTTCATGATGTCGGCGGGGACAATAATTTTCATACCGCTGTGTTCAATGTCCCGCTATATTTTCAGGAGGGTATTATTTGCGCTGGGCATTCTGTCAACAAACATAATCATACTGGGAGCGGGGCAGACAGGCGAAATATTCGCGAGAAAAATCACCCATCACCCTTTCACGCTTGCCCATGTGATTGGTTTTCTTGACGATGACAAGTCAAAGAGGGGCAGAAAGGTCGCAGGGTTCAAAGTTCTTGGAGCTATTGATGATTTCGAGAAAGTCTGTGAGCGGGAAAGGATAGACGAAGTAGCCGTAGCTATATCAAAAGCCTCCCGCGACCTTCTGACGCATATACTCAGCCTTGTTGAGTTCCGCGTAAGGCAGGTGCATTATATCCCGGACATGTACATGCTTGTTACGTTCTCATCATCGGTCAGGGATGTCGGCGGAATGCCGGTTATATCAGCCTCGCAGGGGTTGCTGAGTCCTGTCAGCCGTGCGGTGAAGTCTTTTGCCGATTACATCGCGGCACTGGCCGGGCTTCTGATAACATCGCCGATGATGATATATTTCGCGCTGAAGATGAAACGGAAATACGGCGGGGAAATATTTTCACGGTACAAATGCTCAGGGCTTGGCGGAAAAACATTCATGATGTACAAATTCAGGTCATCAGAGGACGGAAATTCCCGGCACCCATACATTGACGGCCTGCCCAAGCTGTTTAACGTTCTTAGGGGTGAAATGTCGATTGTAGGCCCGCAGGCATTAACGCCGGAATACATGACGCGCATTTACGGCGAAGAGGCTACCCGGAAAATATCAGCGGTAAAGCCGGGCATAACAGGATTATGGCAGATAAGTCTGCGGAAGGACGACATGAGAATATGCGGTGAGATGAGCATATACTACATACGGAACTGGTCATTGTGGCTCGACATGGTGATTATCATGAAGACAATTCTCATTGCGGTATTCAGGATAAAACCGTAAAAGTAAGCCCGCATTTTTCCCGAAAGGCGCACAAAAAAAACTCCCCCCGTTAATTTTGGGAGGAGTTTTTTTTCCCCTGAGTGCCTATGTTACTTTTTCTTGGCGCGGACGACTCTTTTCGCAGGGACTGTGCTGGATTTCTTTGCGGTGGATTTCTTTGCTGTTGCTTTTGTCTCTGACGCTACAGACCTTCCGAGTGCATACTGGGCGGCTTTGGCCGGAGTTGAGCCTGCAACCGCTGATAGGGCTATAAACTCTTTCTTTGTGGCCTCTGAGCTGTCATCGTAGACAGTGCCGTGAATCTCATTGCCGAGCATGTCATAGTGGCGGACATATGTCTGTGCAAACTGCTTCCCGTCGGGGGTGTACTCGTAGCCGTATTCAGTAAAGTAGAGGCTTCCGGCTTTCTCAGGCGACAGACCGAACTTTGACATAAGAAGCTCGATTGTGTCGTTCTTGATTGTGGGATTGGTGTAGTATTTGCGTGAGACCGCAAAGGGGACTCCGTTTGCATCCTTGCCGTAATCGAGGATATACCATGTCATTTTGTTCTTGTCCTGGCCTAACTGCTTCTGTTTCGCCGCGTCCCATGCAAACGAGGGAACAGCCATCAGGGCAACAAGTCCGAGAATTAACGCGCATACTGTAAATTTCTTCATGATTTTACGCACAGCCTTTCGTGTAAATTATCAGGCGTTATTGTAGCACAGAAAACAAACATTTAGGCACAATGCCGAACATTAAAACGCCTGCCTTAACGCTTCGAGTCCCTCGCGGGCATGTGTCTTGCTTACGACGCATATGGCACTCTCTGCCGTTGAGTTGATGATTTCGATGTTGACATTTGCGGAGGCCAGCACCCTGAAAACTTTCGCCAGGACATGAGCCGAGTCAGCCGGAGATTTCAGCGCGACAGTTATTGCGGCGACTTCCGACATGAAGGACACGCCCTGCCCGCCGACCCTCTCAGACACTTCACGGCATATCGGGATAACGTCATCGAGTCTTTCTTTCGGGATGAGGAATGACAGATCCGAGCGTCCTCCGCGCATTGTGTTTTGAGTTACCATGCTGACCCCGACAAAGTGAGCCGACAATGCCCCGAAAATCTCAGCGGCGATTCCCGGGACATTCGGCAGTCCCAAAAAGACAACGTGAACGCACTCTTCATTGAATGTAATATCGTGCATGAAAAATTTTCTCCTTCTGCAAATTGTGATGAGTTAATTTTACACGTGCTATGCTAAAATTTCAGAAATCAATCACATTTCACACAAAACAAATCACGCCGGAGGTGTATATTATTGAGCCTCGTTTACTTCTTGTTATGGCTAATCTTCAACGGCAGGATTACTTTTGAGATAGTCATTGCCGGAGCGTTAATATCATTCGCGCTTGACGTGTTCATACGCAGGGTGCTTTGCCTGAACCTGACAGCCGGAAAATTATTCATGGCCGTGAAAATTCTTCCTCACATTCTGCTGTATGTCATTGTGCTTCTCGCTGAAATAGTCCGCGCTAACTTCTCAATCATAAAACTTGTGCTAGCTCCTCATATTGACGTAGAGCCGTGCTTAGTGAAGTTCAAGACTCCGTTAAAGACAGAGGCGGCGAGGGTGGCACTTGCGAACTCAATCACATTGACACCGGGAACAATAACGGTATCGCTTGAGGGTGATAATCTTCTTGTCCACGCTCTGAACCGTGAAATAGCAGACGGCCTTCAGGGCAGCATATTCGAGAGGCTTTTAGCGGGAATGGAGGGTAAATTCAATGCCTAGTGCTGAAAGTTTGCGTAATGTCCTGTTAATTGGGAGTGCGGTATTTCTGTCGGCCACAATATTTTTGTGCTTAATGCGTGCGGCGTTAGGGCCTAGATTTTCGGACAGGATAATAGCGGCGAACATAATCGGGACAAAGATAATCCTGCTAATCGCGGTTCTGTCGCTGATTGTGGGAGAAAGCTACCTTGCTGACATATGCCTGATATACGCGGCAATAAGTTTCCTGTCTGTCGTGGTATTGGCGCGTTCGGTCATCGAAAAGAAAGAGGGGGAAGAGGAATGATACGGGTGATAATCGCAGGAGTGTTAATGCTTGCGGGGCTGTTTGTGCTGGGAATTGCTACGATTGGGATATTCAGGTTCTCGACGATGCTGAACCGTATTCACGTTGCGGCCAAATGCGACACTCTCGGCGCGCTGTTAATGCTTTCGGGGCTGATAGTGCTTTCGGGTTTCACGGTGTACTCGCTGAAATTGGGACTGGTGATAGTGTTCCTATGGCTGTGCAACCCTGCGGCGAGTCATTTGGTGGCGCGTGCGGAAGTGAAGACGAATCCGAACTTGGAGCAGATATGCGATTTTGTTGACTTGACCGCCTGTAATCCCGCATTTGAAGAATTACCCCCCTCCGCAGGCGGTTTCCCCCCTAACTTAGGGGAGACAGGGAAAGGCGGTGAGCGCAAATGATAATAATTGAGTGGCTGTTACTGCTATTCCTGATAGTTTGCGCTGTAGCTGTGTCGATCTCGAAGAATTTATTGAACTCGGTGATTATCTTCATGAGCTACAGCTTGGTGATGGCGGTGATATGGGTGCTGTTACGTTCGCCGGACTTAGCGATTACGGAAGCAGCAGTAGGGGCGGGGGTAACGAGCGTATTGTTCTTTCTTGCACTGCGTAAGATTGGGAGGATGGGACATAAGGACGAGGAAGAGAAGTAACAGAAGGGGGAAATAATCATGAGCAGGAAAATTCGGGTATTGGCGGTATTTATGGCGGTTGTAATGGTGGTATGCTGTGCTGTTCCGGCGTTGTCAGCGTCAAAAAAAGGAAGACGCAAAAAAGTCCAGAGCAGAGAAGCACAGATCGAAGACGCAGAGACACAATATAAACGCGGTCTTGCATACATTAACGGAGATGGAGTAAATCAGAATTACGCTGAAGCTGTCAAGTGGTTCATGAAAGCGGCAGAACAAGGGCATACTAAGGCACAATCTTGTTTAGGATTCGCATATATGCAGGGCGAGGGAGTAAGACAAGACTATACGGAGGCTGTTAAGTGGCTCATAAGAGCGGCCAGACAGGGAGATGCGGGAGCGCAATATAATCTAGGTCTCATGTATAACCAAGGCTATGGGGTAGAACAAGATAGCTCTGAAGCAATTAGGTGGTGGCGAAAAGCAGCTGAACAAGGATTTGTGATTGCCCAAAATAATCTTGGTGCCATGTATGGAAATGGTTGGGGAATAAGGCAAGATTTTGCTGAATCTGTCAAGTGGTATCGTAAGGCAGCGATGCAAGGTAATGCTGTAGCACAATATAACTTAGGTTTCGCATACCACAAGGGCAGAGGTGTAAAACAAGATTATTCTGAAGCTGTCAAATGGTATAGTAAATCTTCAAAACAGGGAGATGCTTCGGCACAACACAATTTAGGAGTGATGTATTTTAATGGTTTGGGAGTAACTCCTAATTATTCAGAGGCATTCAAATGGTGGCGTATGGCAGCCCAGCAGGGACATACTAAATCTTAGAACGCATTAAAGGAACTAGGTCAATCATGGTAGCCCGACGAAAGGAGACTCGCACAATGAACACACAGACATTCACGGACAATATCAGCACCATTCAGGACGGCAAAATCATTATTCCCGGCGAAATCCAGAAATTACTGGGACTATCAGACGGCGGAAGAGTCATGTTCATTACTGACGGTGAAGAAGTCAGAATCGTTAATCCGGCAACACGGGCTTTCAGTGAGCTTCAGGAGGCCATGAAGGGCGCAGCTGAAGAAGCAGGATGGACATCTGATGATGATGTTGTTGATTACATTATGGACATGCGGCGAAATTCACGATGAAGATATTTATTGACACAAACATTCTGATTTCCGCTACTTTATGGCCTGACAGCAAACCGGCAAGGGCATTCTACAAAGCTCGCTCATTCCCGAATATCGGTATGATATGCCAGCAGAATATAGACGAGATGATAAGCACATTTTATGACAAATTCCGCAACCGTCTTTACCTGCTGGAAAAATTTTTGTCCGACACCGTTCCCGCGCTAATATTCGTTCCTATTCCGCCCTGCATAAGCCCTTCAGAGAGCCGAGTCAGGGACGTGAAAGACCGCCCTATACTCAGAGCCGCTATACACGCAAAAGCCGATATTCTCATCACAGGCGACAAAGATTTTCTCAGCTCCGGCATAACCTCCCCGAAAATCATGAGCGCGTCAGAATTTCTTGACATCACATAAACACGGAAGGAGACACACAACCTTGAACGAAGAATTACGCAGAATATGGCAGTCCTTCTTCAACTGGGTAATGGGCATAGGCCCGCGACCCGAAAATGAAGTTATCCCCCCCGAACCGCCCCCCGATTTACCATTCACGCAAAGACCAAAGGACAAATATTCACGCTTCCACGAGGCAACACTAAAGGAACGCTACAATCAATGGCTCGAAATTCACGGCCTGCATTTATTCTCGGTGCTTTATGCCGGACTCAGCGTCTTAACATGCGTTGTCATTGTCTCGTTATTGCTTGCTACTGTCGCGGAGCTTCCCCCGTTCGGCCATGAAAGGAATCCCGCGAACAATGAGGTTATCCGGCGTTACGTTGAACACGGCGGACACGAAACGGGAGCGCAGAATATCGTTGCGGGACTCATTCTCGATTACCGTGCTTTTGACACTTTCGGAGAGTCGGCGGTTCTCTTCACGGCAGCTGTGAGCGTCCTAATGTTATTGGGAGCTTCACGGAAAAATGCCGCTTCCACGTTACCCCTCTTACCCCCCTCCGTAAACGGTGTCCCCCCTAAGTTAGGGGGGAGGGAGCTACAGCGGAAGGAAGGTAACAGCATGGAGACAAATGGCGGTATCTCAACGCTCCGAAAAGATGACACAATTTTACGCGGAGTCGCTAACCTCTCAATACCCGTCATTCTCATGATGGGCTGCGTTGTCGTCATCAACGGCCATTTATCCCCCGGCGGAGGCTTCTCAGGAGGCGCAATCCTCAGCACAGCATTAATTCTCGCGGCTAATGCTTACGGTTTCGGACGTGTTCACAGCTTCTTCAATGAACGCACATTCATTGTCTCAAGCTCAACAGCTCTCATGATTTACGCGCTCTCTAAAGGCTATTCATTCTTCACGGGCGCGAATCACATTCACTCAATCATACCGAAAGGCACAATCGGCGACATTCTCAGCGGAGGATTGATACTCCCTCTGAATATCTGCGTGGGATTAATCGTTGCCGGGACTCTTTACGGATTTTACGCACTGTTCAGCGAGGGGGATATTTAGACATGCTCGAAAAATTACTGCTCAATCATTACGAGGCCGCCGCCGTAATTCTCTCAGGTATAGGACTCACCAACCTGTTATTACAGCGCAATCTCATCAAGAAGATCATCGGCCTTAACATTATGGATACGGCTGTATATCTCTTCCTCGCGGCAAAGGGTTACGTTGAGGGAAGAGCAGCACCGATTCTTATTGAGAACGGCGCAGGGGGATGGGTCAATTCCGCGTCAGTCTACGTGAATCCAGTTCCTGCAGGGCTTGTTCTGACGGGAATTGTCGTGAGCGTGAGTGTTACGGCGTTCGCGCTGGCTTTGACTCTGAAACTTTACGAGAGCTACGGGACTCTCAATATTGACGAGGCACTAATGAGAATGACGGAGGAACAAGCCGAGATTGAAGCCCGAATCGATGAGGCGGAAGAGGAAGTATTATCATGATCGGAATGTTCGCATACAATATCCCGTTCGCCAGTATTTTCGTCATGATGATTTGCGCGATAATTACCCCGTTATTGCCGAACAGAAACAGAATCCCCGAAAAATTATCGTGCTTTGCGGTTGCGTTTGTCGGTCTAATGTCAGCATATCTCCTTTACACATTGACAGCAGGAGGCCAGACTCACAGCTTCAACTTTGCGATGGGACATTTTCCCGCGCCCTGGGGCAATGAATTACGCGCCGGGCCTCTTGAGGCTGTATTGTCGTTAGTGTTCTGCGTTGCTATGTTATTGTCGCTTACCGGGAATTTCTCATCAACAGCAGAGGACATAGCACCGAAACGCCGTAACATTTTCTGTGTCCTCGTGAATTTGCTGACGGCTTCACTTCTTGCGCTCACGTACACAAATGACCTTTTCACCGCGTATGTGTTCATTGAGATTAACACTATTGCAGCTTGCGCTATCGTTGCGGTGAAAGAAAGCGCAGAGACAGTAAGAGCTGCATTGCGTTACCTCGTTATGAGCCTCGTAGGTTCGGGACTCGTGATGATTGCTATATGCCTCCTGTATGATTTGACGGGTCATTTACTCATGCAGAATATGCACCGGGCAATAGGTGAGCTTGTTGCGACAAAAAGATACATGATGCCCCTGACAGTCTCACTCGCTTTAATCACAGCGGGACTCGCCATAAAGAGCGCGTTATATCCTTTTGCTTCATGGCTTCCCGACGCTCACGGCTCATCAACAAACGCTTCAAGCGCAATTTTATCGGGACTCGTTCTGAAGGGTCATATATTCACCATCATCAAGATATTCTACAGGGTATACGGTCTCGATGTGATTCACCTTCTGAGAATGGACACGGTGATATTCATTCTCGGAATCACGGCCATGATTATGGGTTCAGTTCACGCGCTCCGTCAAAAGAACGTCAAGCGGATGATTGCGTGGTCAAGCGTGGCGCAGGTCGGCTATATCTTCATGGGAGTCGGTCTCAACACAACCGCAGGAATCGCCGCGGCATGTCTTCACATTATCGTTCATGCCTGCGTGAAGCCCATGCTATTCACAGCAGCAGGAGGACTCAGCAACGCAGCAGGACACAAGAAAGGTCTTCACGCTCTCATGGGTACATTCTACGTAAACATATGGGCGGGACTCGGACTGATTGCGGGAGCGTGTTCGATGATGGGCATACCGGGATTCGCGGGCTTTGCGTCAAAACTGAGCCTGACTCTTGCGTCATTCGATCATTCCACAGTCATATGGGCATTAACAGCACTTGCAACTAGCTCCGTGTTAAACGCTCTGTATTACGTCCCGGCGGTTATCGTTGTCCTGACTCACAATAAGGACGCTCAAAAGAATTTCACGGCTCATGCTCCTACATTGTCGTACAAAATATCAATGTCCGTATTTCTTGCGCTGAATTTCTACTTGGGACTGTTCTGCGTTCCTCTGCTGAGACTGATTACACGGGGGGTGAATGTACTATGATAAGCAACTCGATACTGATACTTTCGCCGATAATATTTCCGATATTGACGGGGTTCGCGCTTTTCTTCCGGCCAATTTTCGAGGACAGGCATGTTTACGTAGGCGTGATGACATTCATAACGTCAGCAATAACATTCGCGGCGGCAATTTTGACGAACGGGGAAGCCGTAACCTTGTGGCGGATTACTGACACACTTTCTATTGCGTTCAGAATGGATTACCCTGCGCGGGCGTTTTCGTGCCTCGTTGCGTTTATATGGCCTCTTGTTACGCTGTATGCGTTTGAATATTTGCGGAGGCGGCCACCTGTCGACAGATTTTATGCATTCTTCCTGTCAACATTCGGAATATTAATCGGCGTTGCGTCCTCTGCGAATCTTCTGACCCTCTACATGTTCTACGAGCTTATGACGTTTATGACTCTCCCGCTGGTAATGCACTCACAGAAACGCGAGTCAATCCGGGCTACAATTTCGTACCTTCTTTACTCTCTCACGGGCGCGGCTATGGCGTTAGGGGGATTTTTCTTCTTTCAGGTTTACGGGGTATCGATGGAGTTCACGCCGGGGGGAGTCTTGGACATGGCGCGGATTACGGCGGAACATCATGAAGGAATGCTATTGACTGTAACATTTTTGACCCTCGTGGGATTCGGAGCAAAGGCCGGAATTGTCCCCCTTCATGCGTGGCTGCCTACAGCACATCCGCAGGCACCGACTCCCGCAAGCGCGGTACTCTCAGGACTCATCACGAAAGCCGGAGTGATTGCGATGTTCCGGGTAGTGTATTACGTTGTGGGCGATGACTTTCTGCGCGGGACTTGGGTACAGACCGCCCTGCTGTGTATGGCACTGCTAACGATATTCACGGGTTCGATGATGGCATATATAGAGCCTCACTTGAAGAAGCGTATTGCGTGGTCGAGCGTGAGTCAGGTCTCTTACGTTGTATTTGCGATGATGCTGCTTACGCCGGATGGGATTCGGGGAGCGGTGCTACAGATTGCGGCTCATGCGATGGCGAAAAGCTGTCTGTTCCTCAGCGCAGGAGTCGTAATATACTTCACGTTTCAGGGGGCGAATTATCACTACGCGGATCAATTGCGCGGTGTCGGAAAGGAGCTGCCAATCACGATGACGTGTTTCGCTCTTGCGTCAGTCTCGCTAATCGGGCTTCCTGTTACGGGGGGCTTCACGGCGAAATGGTACATGGCCGCGGGTGCGCTGGGTCTTGGGAATTTCGGCTTGTTCGGGATTGTGATACTGATGATTAGCGCGCTGTTGACTGCGGGATATTTGCTGCCGATTGTTACGGACGCATTTTTCCCGGGAGATGATTACGACTATTCGAGCGTTGTACCGTTCAAGCTGTTGCCGCTGAAAATGATTGTGCCTCTGTTGTTGCTTGCTACCGGGGCTGTTATGACGGGGATATTTGGCGGAAGCATTGTAGATTTTGTGAACACGAGAATCATTCCTGCGTTGCTGTAAAATTTTCCCCCTCGCCGAAATGGTAAGGGGGATTTATTTTGCGCTCAACTGTCTATTGTGATTAGGTTATTTTTGCTTGTCATGAAATCGAGGGCTTCTTTCATTCCGGGCTGATTGTCGGTATTAGTCTCAAGCTGGCAGAGATACCACACATACCCGGAAATGTCATCGGCGCAAAGAGTCCGGCTTGTTTCCTGCCCGCGCTCAAAGTCGGAATTATGATACACCCTGCGTATGTCGCTATACCTGAGAATGACGCACTTCCTCCGGCAGAAAATGTATTTATCTCCCATCCTCATGCGGTCATCCATAAATGATTTTGCTGACGGGAAATCTGAAATTGCTTCCTGATATATTCCGTTGTTCGTAAGAAAATTTTTCATTCTCCTGTAACTTAATGACGGCACAAACGCAAAGCCCATCAGCAATAACCCTACAGGAAGAGCGAGCTTTGACACCGGCAAATCAGCGTACCCGGAAATCTTCAGCCCGCCCGCAACAATCAGCGCAACCGACACCGCAAGGCACAGAGTCATGAACACCGCCATAAACACGGACGAATATCGCACATACTTCAGCATATCATCTTCAGGAGTCATGAAATCTTTCCCCTGAGAATTTCTACGGTATGCGTGAGTCCCATCTCAGCGTCAAAAATATTCCTCCACCCTAACGCCTGAATTTTTCCACCGTCAACAGAGGAATTATTCATAGGGTTGAAGGCTCTGCGCTCACTGTCGGAAGCTCCCTCGCGAATCACTTTCACCCCGCCCGACTCCGCTAATATCCCTGACATTTCGCGGATTGTCATAATATCGCCCGGAATGTTATAGGCGTTTGCATTTTCCCCGCAAAGAAGAATCTTGAGGATTGCCCCGGCGCAGTCAGGAGAGTAGCACCAGCTCCGCAATTGAAGCCCGTCCGATTTCATGATGATGTCCTGCCCCCTTGCGGCCATGTACGCGAACGCCGAGGACACACGGCTGTCATTCTCCGCTGCTGACGGCCCGTAGACATGTCCCGGTCTGGCTATGACGACATCAGCTCCGTATTCCGCAGCATATGACGCGCAGAGAGTCTCCGCCGCCCTTTTCGCCGCGGGGTAACAGCTCCGGGGATTCAGTATGTCAACATATCCGTAATCGTTCTCCGTGAAAGGTGCTGTGTTTCCGTCTGACCTTCTGCCGTAAACCTCACTGCTTGAGACGTACAGCACACGCTTCACACCATGCCCGGACGCTTTGAGGATTGCGTTCATCCCGGTAATGTTGGCTGACATTGTTTCAACTGGTTCTGCTGACATGGCTGACGGATGAGCATTGCCCGCGCCGTGAATGACGTAATCGGCGGTGAGGCCGGGAATTTCTGAGTCCGTTGCGTCATACTTCATGAACGAGAAATAATCCCGCCCGGAAAATTCCCCGAACCTTTCGCGGATTCTGGACTCGTTCCTTCCTGCTGTGATGATTCTGATTGGGTCATGGCCGGATTCGTTCCATCGTATGAGAAGGTCGGCAACTGTTGAGCATATCAGCCCGCCCGCGCCTGTGATGAGGACGGATTTCTCCGCGAGCGTCTCAAGCTCCGGGAGTGAGGATATTAGCGCGTCAATGTCAGAGAGCCACAAGCCCCCGGAGTAAATGCTCCCTATTTCAGCCATGATGCCCGCTCCGTTTTCAGAAGTGCTTTGAATATATCGATGTCGTCAAGCGTGGTGAGCTTGAGATTCTTTTCTGAGCCTGCTGAAAAGTATACTTTCACGCCCAATTTCAGCGCAAGCTCACATGAAGCTGCTGTGCTGGCTATTCCGGACTCCTTTGCCCTGCGGTGAAGAGAGCATATATCACCGAGTCTGAATGCGTGAGGAGTCTGAGTCCGCCTGAGAGTTTCGCGCCTGTAGCTTTTCGCCGACTCTTTGCCGTCTTCGGTCTCAAGTATGACTTCAGCGCATGGTATCGCGGCTATAGCGTTCCCGTTCTTGCAGGCAACACGTATATTGTCGGAGATAATTTCAGGCGAGAGCATTGGCCTGTTTCCGTCATGAATAATTACAATATCATCCGGGGAATAATGCTTCTCAAGCTCAAATATTCCGTTACTTATGGACTCCTGACCTGTAGCACCGCCGGGAACAATATACTTCAGCTTTGTAATGTTGAACTGTTTTGCGTAAGCGTCAAGCACATTTTCCCACCCTCTGAGACAGGCAACACATATAGCGTCAATTTCCGGGTGTCTCTCGAATGCCTCAAGCGTATAGACAATAACAGGACGCTCATTAACCGTAAGAAACTGTTTCGGGATGTCCTGATGCATTCTGCTGCCTGAGCCGCCCGCCGTAAGCACTGCTACATTTGACATAAATATTTCTCCCTTCAGTGAATACAAAAAAACCGCGAGGGCTTCACAGTCTCATCATCTGCAAAACCTTCACGGCCTGTGTGATATTATTCCCGGTGCTAAAGCCTCATGAGATACTCTAGGCATGTCCTTACCCCGAAAGATGTCGCGCCCTTTGCGTATACTCCGTATTCCTTGTCGCAGAAATCTACCCCGGCGATGTCCATATGCGCCCACGCGATTCCGTCAGCAACAAATTCCTTCAGGAACAACGCCGCGAATATCGCACCGCCATACCTGTTTCCCGCGTTCACGAGGTCAGCAAAAGGAGACTTCAGCGACTCGGCTATATGCTCATCTTCAAGAGGCATTCTCCAAAACGGTTCGCCCTCTCGTGATGAAGCGTCAAGAATCTTCCCGGCGAGTCCGTCATCGTTCGTGAAGAGTCCCGCCCTGTATTTCCCTAACGCTACAGCACATGCCCCGGTCAGTGTGGCCATGTCGACAATAACATCCGGCTTCAGCTCGCTTGCGGCACAAAGAGCGTCAGCAAGAACTAGCCTTCCTTCCGCGTCAGTATTGTTGATTTCGATCGTCTTTCCGTTTCGGGCGGTGATTATGTCGTCAGGGCGGTATGATTTTCCCGACGGCATATTTTCGGCGCATGACAGGAATCCGTGAACCTCGACTCCGAGTCCTAATTCCGCGACTCCCTTCATGATTCCGAGTACATTACATGCCCCGGTCTTGTCGCCTTTCATTGTGAGCATGAAATTGTCGGGCTTTATGTTGAGGCCGCCGCTGTCGAATGTTATTCCCTTTCCGACAAACGCAATTTTCTTTGACGGCGTTCCCTTTGGCCTGTACGTAAGGTGAATAAGCCGCGGGGGATTCTCTGAGCCGCTCCCGACCGCGAGAAGCGCGCCCATCCTTTCGGACTTCAGGCGGGATTCGTCCCATATGTCGCACTCAAGCCCGTATTCCTTTGCGAGGGACTCGGCTTTCTCGGCCATTGTCGCAGGACATACAGCGCAGCCCGGCTCATTCGCGATTGAGCGGGAGAATGTCTGAGCGTCCGCAAACTTTATCCCCGTATCTACATCATCGCCGTAAACGTCAGAATATATTTCCGTGAGTGTAAACGGCTCATAGTCCTTGCCCTTTGTCTTGTAGCTGTCGAAATCGTAAGCGCAAAGCCCGCAAGCCTCGCCCAATGCGAAAGATAATCCGTCATATTCTGACAGGTGGGAGATTAATACGTCTGCGACTTTCCCGCGGGACTTTCCGATTTTCCGCAAGCCTCTGAAAAGTGCCTCACGAATAATATTGAGGGTGCATTTCTCCTTCTTTCCGAGTCCGGCGACATACAGACAGCCTTCAACAAGAGGAACGCGGAGAAGGGAGTCCTTTTTCCCCGTGAAGTCTTTGCGCGAAATGAGGACTGAGAGAATCCAGGCCAGTTCCCCGCCAAAGGGAGCGAGATTCTTGCAGTCCTCCTCACGCAGAAGCACTAACAGCGAATCGGGCGAATGATTTTCGTCCCGGCGGTTAATCTGCATTTGCGCTGACTGAAGCCCTCTTTACGAACCCGGACTTGAGGCACTTTGTGCAGATTTTGACCTTCATCAATTCGCCGTCTCCCGCGTCAATTCTCACGGTCTGAAGGTTGATGTTCCAGCGTCTGCGGGTATGACGGTTTGAATGGCTTACGGCATTTCCTGAAGCAGGCCCGCGCCCGCAGCACTCGCAAAATTTAGCCATGATAAAAAATCCTCCGTTGTTTGTGAAATATGAACGGTATTATAGCATTGAGGCAAAAAAAATCTCCCTGCCGTTTTCAGGCAAGGAGACAAAATTTTTCCGGGCTTTAGCGTTTCTTCATGGCCGGAATTGTTCCCGCGAGCATGACGAGGAACGCGAGTCCGAATCCTGAGTCGCACCCTCCGCCTGAGCCGGAGCCGACCGCCAGAACAACATCACCGCTTGAGGGAACATCCCTGCTCACGTAGCGGATGACATCATGACTCTCGTACCTTATCTCAATTTCCCTGCTCACTACTGTAATAATGTCGCGGCTGATTATCACATCGTGGCTGATTATAACGTCAGGGCTTTCGGGGGCGGGCAGATTTGTCGAGGCGAGCCTAAGCTCAAGGCTTCCCATAAATTCGTCTTCATCGTCCGGGTTGGCTGTGTAGACAAAATCATAGTACCCTTTCGGGATTGAGCCGTAGTCCCCGCTCTCGTACCTAAGATTGCTGACATCGAGATAAATATAGCCGTCCTCGTCGACAGAAGTAACAAACGGCCCGTATACAGGGTACTCCGCTCCGTCTCCGGCCTCCCAGAAAACATCAGGCGAGCAGCCCTCATCAAACAGGGGGTCATAGTCGCGGCTTGCTTCGTAAGGAATCATTCCTGTGGGATATGTCGTGTTTGCCGCTGAGACGTAAGCCTCTACAAATTCGTGCGCTTCTGTTACGTTGGCGAGCCAGTAATTTATTTTCGTGCCGATTGGGTATGTATCTCCGCTGAGGTCTCTGGGCGCGTATATCAGCCTTGCCGCTAGAGGCTCATCGGGTATATTCTTGTTCGGGCGAACGTCATTGCTTGACTCGACATCCTTCACGCTGCCTGCTTCAGGGTATTCGACAAGATACCTGCCGAGTATCATCTTCTGGTCGGCTTTAACTTCCGTGCCTGTTCCGCCTGTTGTGAATGCCTTAATGCAGGCGTTCATAGGGATTTGCTTTCCTGCATTGTATGTATTCACTCCGTCCCACCATGTACCAGTGCGGCCGCTTCCAGAGAACCAGCTCTCTCCGTCATGCACCGCCGCGAAATCTGATCGGTGTTCCATTTTTCTCTCTACTGCAAGGGGATATTTTTCGTGCGGATTCGTTACTCTTGTAACAACAGTGAAGTATGTCCCGAGCGGTATATTGCTGGTCATCTTCTTTGTGTGGTAGCCCGCATTCTTATATGTCTCTGTGCCGCTTGCCAGCGGAGTCGCGCCGGGAACATAGGGGCCTGCTTCCGGCTTTGTTGCTCCGTTGTCGTAAACCTGCCACTGAACTGTCGCCCCGGCCTCTGTCGTGTAGAATGATATTCCCTCTAGCACTTCTCCTGTGGAGCGAACCTTGAAGACATTTGCGGCGTACATTGTTGTGCTGTCCTCGCCGTAAGCGTCGCACCATCCGAGCGGGTCATGCTGGTAGAGTTTCAGGTCAGAGGACAGATTTTCGACGATAAACGCGGCTCCGTCCTGTACGGGCTGGCAGTAAGACATGTAGAAATATCCCTGGTCTTTGCTGTCCGCGACACCTTCAGGCCAGTCAGTTCCCCAGGAGTTTTTGACGATCCACGCGCCGTCTTCTGAAAGCGGGCCGGTTAAGACAAACCTGTCTTTCGAGAATGTATCATCCCAGCCGACTATGACGACTTCATGATTAAATTCATCGCCTTTGTTATAGTAAGCGAGCTTTCCGCCGTTTAAGCGTCCGCTTCCGTCAGCGTTATAGCTTACCGAGACTCCGCCGTGCTTCATGACGAGGTCTTTTACCATATCCCTGCTGATGAACTGCCTGTAAGCACTCTCGCGGCTGAGCCATACAGGGACTTCCGAGCCGAAAAGAACATCAGTAACCCTCAGCTGAACATCAAACGAGGCATCCGGGGCGGCGGTGGGTTCGGGAAGGAGCTTATGCCCAAGCGCGGATTGGGCTGCACTCTGGAAAAGCTCGTAGGAAGGATACTGCTTGAAGTCGTACCACTTGGACGGAATATCGCCGCTGTAGCCTATGCTGCGGAGGACTGCTGTCGACAGGTACGGAAGCTCTTCCTCAAGCAATGGGCCGTCAAGCCGGGTAAGGTATGAGACTGCCGGGAGGATACTGGCACCCGCGATTGTGGCGAGGGTGAGAGTCCTGGGCATAATGGAAGTCTCGTGAAATCTCTTGTCGGGGTCATTGCGGAGATACCATGCCATATGAAGCTCGGACAGGTCAAAATCTTCTGACTCTACCGCAGACATGGATTTGCTGTTTATTACAGGCTCAATCTTGCCGCTTGCAGTCCGCGTTAGATAGTTGCTCTCAAGCGCGCCGAAAACGCCGAACGCCCAGCATGTTCCGAAGTTGCCCTGATTCCTGACGGGGGAAACACGCCCTAATGCCCGCAAATCATACGAGACCGGGAAATTTGCGCCGTAAGCACCCGCTGACATGACAATCACGACAGCAAGCACCGCCAAAAATAAACGTTTCAACAAAATTATCACCTCATGTGGAAATTTTTGTTATGCTAATTATATTCATCCGCACAAAAAAAATACCCTCCCGAAAATTTCAGGAAGGTATCACGGATATTATTCCCTATTCAAGAATCGCGCCTTTGTCCGCTGACGTTACGAGCTTGGCATAACGCGCAAGATAGCCCGTCTTGATTTTCGGCTCATTGGGAGTCCAGTTCTTTCGGCGTTCGGCTAATTCCTCGTCCGAAACTTTCAGGGTTATGCTGTAATTGTTGATGTCAATCGCAATAATATCCCCCTCATGAACGAGTCCTATATTCCCGCCTGAAGCCGCCTCCGGGGAAACATGGCCGATACTCGCGCCCCTCGTCGCCCCCGAAAATCTCCCGTCCGTAATCAGTGCCACGCTTGTGTCGAGTCCCATTCCGCAAATTGCGCTGGTAGGGTTCAGCATTTCGCGCATACCCGGCCCGCCTTTAGGCCCCTCGTAGCGAATCACAACGACATCGCCGGGGTTAATCTTCCGGGCATATATCGCGGCTATTGCGTCATCCTCAGAGTCAAACACCCTCGCGGGGCCTTCATGCGTCATCATTTCAGGAGCGACCGCCGAGCGTTTCACCACACAGCCATCCGGCGCAAGGTTGCCCTTCAGGACTGCAATACCTCCTGTTGACGAGTACGGATTCTTCACCGTGCGGATTATTTCACCGTCAAGAATCTCACAGCCCGCTATATTTTCGGCGACTGTCTTCCCTGTGGCGGTGATTAGGTCTGTGCGGATTAGTCCGTTTTTCGCAAGCTCATTCATGACAGCGTAGACTCCTCCGGCGCGGTCTAAGTCCTCCATGAAGGTATCGCCCGCCGGGGCTAAGTGGCACAAATTCGGGGTGCGTTCGCTGATTTCGTTTGCGTGTGAAAGGTTGATTGTTACACCTGCTTCGTGAGCGATTGCGGGAAGGTGCAGCATTGTGTTTGTGGAGCAGCCCAAAGCCATGTCAACCGCTTCTGCATTGTCGAACGCTGAGGCCGTCATAATGTCGCGGGGGCGTATATTGTCCCTCACAAGCTCCATAATCTTCATGCCCGTTAATTTCGCGAGTCTGATTCTTGCTGACAGGGGAGCGGGGATTGTGCCGTTTCCTTTCAGCGACATTCCGATAGCTTCCGTAAGACAGTTCATAGAGTTTGCGGTGTACATTCCCGAACATGACCCGCAGGACGGGCAGGCGTTCTCGGTGTAGTCGTCGACTCCGGCCTCGTCAAGTTTCCCGGCATGATACGCCCCGACAGCCTCGAACATATGACTCAGGCAGGTACGCTTACCGTTCTTGAGATGTCCTGCGAGCATCGGCCCTCCGGCGCAGAATATTGCGGGAATGTTGAGACGCGCCGCCGCCATCAGGAGTCCCGGCACATTCTTGTCGCAGTTGGGAATCATCACGAGTCCGTCAAACTGATGAGCGATCGCCATAGCCTCTGTACTGTCAGCAACAAGATCACGCGACACAAGGGAGTACTTCATACCTACATGACCCATGGCGATACCGTCGCAGACAGCTATAGCCGGGAACATCATCGGAGTCCCTCCTGCCGCGTAAATGCCTTCTTTGACGGCCTGGGCGATTTTGTCGAGGTGCATATGACCGGGGACTACCTCACTGAATGAGCTAACGACTCCGATTATAGGGCGGGAAATTTCTTCCTTCGTCAAACCTAAAGCGTAAAGCAGGCTAACATTCGGGGTGCGTTCGACTCCGGCTTTGATGTTATCACTTCGACACTTCATCGAGGCTTGAACCGTCCTTCCACAACATTTGCTCGCGTAACTCTTTGCCGATTACCTCCATCGGGTGCTTTGCGAGCTGATCCCGGCGTGAGTTGAAGAAAGTGCGCCCGTTCTTGTTCTCGGCGATCCATCTTCCCGCAAATGTTCCGTCCTGAATGTCCTGCAAAACTTTCCGCATGTTGGCTTTGATTTCCTCATGAGGAAGCACGCGAGGCCCTGAAACGTATTCGCCGAACTCGGCTGTGTCGGAAATTGAGTAGTTCATTGCCGCGACTCCGCCCCTGTTCACGAGGTCGATGATTAATTTCATCTCGTGTATGCACTCAAAGTATGCATTAACGGGGTCATAGCCTGCCTCACAGAGTACTTCAAATCCGCACTGCATGAGGTCAACGACTCCGCCGCAAAGAACAGTCTGCTCCCCGAATAAATCCGTCTCGGTCTCCTGCTGCATGGTAGTCTCAAGTATTCCGGCTCTCGCTCCGCCAATCCCGGCAATGTATGCTAATGCGGTGTCGAGGCATTTCCCGGAAGCGTCCTGCTCAACGGCCACAAGGCAGGGGACTCCCTTCCCGGCAACGTACTGACTACGCACCGTATGCCCCGGTCCTTTGGGCGCGGCCATGAAGACATCGACTCCGGCGGGTGCGACAATCTGCTTGTACCTGATGTTGAAGCCGTGAGCGAATGCGATTGTCTTTCCCTCTGTGAGGTTGGGCAGCATTTCGGCGCGGTACATGTCGGCCTGCTTCTCGTCATTGATGAGTATCATGATGATGTCGGCGGCCTTTGTTGCTTCTGCGACTGTCATAACCGTAAAGCCGTCTTTCTCTGCGACAGGCCATGACTTTCCGCCCTTGTAGAGTCCGACAATGACATCACAGCCCGAATCGCGGAGATTCATTGCGTGGGCGTGTCCCTGTGAGCCGTAGCCGATGATGGCGATCTTCCTGCCTGTGAGCTTGCCTAAATCGCAGTCCTTCTCATAATAAACTCTTGCCATGAAAATTATTGCTCCTTTTTTTTGCGTGGAAATTTGGAATATTTTAGCAGAGAAAAATTTTTATTACACAGGGCAGAATATGAGTCCCAAAAAAATTAACGCCTGTGAAATTCTGAATAAGTGAAAAATTGCCCGCGCTGTGTCATAATTCAGGCAGTCCAATTTTCAGCAGGAGGAAAATAAATCATGAAAAAATTTGCGGCATTAGCATTCGTTCTTGTCCTCACAGTTTCGGGAACATCATTCGCGGCGGCGACTGCGGACTCGATAATCACCGGGGCGGTCTCAATAATCGAGGAAATGTCATCGCAGGGCGACGTTTCTTCAATGGCTGACACCGTGAACGCCTCCCGCGCCATAGCTATAGTTCCGTCAATGGTCAAAGCAGGCTTCATCATCGGCGGCGAATACGGCGAGGGACTCATTCTCCGCCACGAAAACGGCAAATGGTACGGGCCTAGCTTCTACAACATCGGCGGAGGGTCATTCGGATTTCAGGCCGGAGTTCAGAGCGTTGCGCTTCTTCTGTCTGTGTCGAACGAGCGCGGAGTCGGAGCTTTCACCGGGAGCAAAACGAAACTCGGCGGAGATTTCTCGATTGCCGCGGGGCCTGTGGGAAGACGTGCGGAGGCTGCTACAGACGCGCAGATTAAAGCGTCAATCTACAGCTACTCAATCGCAAAGGGACTTTTCGCGGGTGTCTCTCTTGACGGCTCTGTGATTAGCATCAGCGTGAAGCGCAACAAAGAGTACTGGGGCGACAAGGTTACGGCGAAAGAAGCCCTCAACAAGCCCGCAGATGACAAGCGTATACTTCCGCTCGTTAATGCTCTCGACAATCTCATCAAGAAAGCAAAGTAGACCGCAAAAATTACAGGGGGCAAAATTCCTTCACCCCCTGCATTCTTATTCCTCTTCTGTTATTTCGTGATACCCCGCAACGTTAATCTTCTTTTCTCCCGCAATCCCTTCAACATTTTCCTTCATGTCGCAGGGAAACTCGCAGGCTAATCCGCACGATGATGACAATTTTCTTGGCACCGGGGCAATACGCGCGGGGATTCCTGATTTCCGGCATGACCGCTCAAAGAGTAACGCCGCGCTTGTAGTCTTGAATGTGGCAAGGCAGAACATTTACAGATAGCCGTTAGCTTTGAGAATTTCGGCGGCCTTCTCCATGTGTCTGCGCGGCATTTTGATTACCGGCCCTGTGCAGCCCATTGCGGACTCGGCGTAAATTCCTTCCTTCCACAAAACTTTCACCGCGTTGTCGATCTCAAGTACATCAATTCCGTGTAATTCGTCATCTGTCGGTTCTGCGGGAGGTGCTTTCACTTCCTCTTCAGCCTGAGCCGCTTTAGGTGTGAGTCCGTCAATTTCATCATCAAGCCCGGCATTTCTGGCGGCTTTGAGTTCGTCAGCAACTTTTTCCGGCAATCCTCCCTGAATCACAGCGGCTGTGAACGCAAGAGCATTCGCGATGACTGGCGCGCCTGATGCACGGGAGACGATAGAGACGACATGCTTCCATCCCTCGCCGCATGAAGGCCCGTAGCCCCAGCCGGTTGCCTCGTAGCTTCCGCCTGTCGTGAATGACGAGAACATTTTGACGAGAACATTCCCCGTAAGAGTGTCAGTAACGCAAACGTCAACAGCTCCCGTTAAGATGTCATTTCCGCGCAGAACACTTCCGCCGTCAGCGCGGGTCGACTCACCGAACGTTATCGGGTAGCCTTTCTCCTTCATTCGGGACAGCGCACGGAAAACGGGCTGTGCTGTGTCAACATTGAGTATGCCGACAGTAGGATTTGCGATTCCGAGAGACTTTGCGACCGCGATTCCGTAGACTGCGTTGCGTAACATTGCCTCGCCGCGTACGGTTGATGATGTTCCTGTTGTTGACGCGAGAATCATAGGCCGGCCTCTTCCGGGCGTGAAGACTCTTCCGATTGTCGTTACGCCGAGCGGGAACGGGAAATGCATTGCCACAGCTCCGGCGACTTCCCCGGACTTCACAGCCTCTTCAAGCCTCGCGGGAATATCGCACTCCTCGCAGTCTATGTACTCTAAATCCTCGTAGCCTTCAACTTTCGGGCCGATAAGGACGGGGATAACTGCTGATGATGTCTGAAGGGCTAATCTTGCGCCCTTTGCGATTTCCTTTGCGCCGTGTTCGCTCCCGGAGGCCATGAGTCCGACTCTGACTTTAGGCCCGCCGGATTTCGCGCTCTCTATAATCTCGCTGAGAGCCTCGCCGACTAATTTTTTGATTGCGTCAGACATTTTAGGCCAGCTTTCCGGCAACTTCGCCTAACGCTTCAAGTATCATTGCTTTGATGTCGTCTTTGCTGACTGCTGACGTAGGCGCAACGGGTTCAGGCTTCTCGATGAGGAATGACGCACCGTCAGCAAGATTCGTGAGTCTCGCGAGGAACAATGAGCCTTTGCCGATGATCATAGCGCGCTTGATTTTGCCCTCGTTGATGAGTTCACATGCCGGGCCTATGAAGGGAACGCCCGCGGGAATATGTCCCTGTGTGTGTGCGTAGCCTATTGTGCCGTGCTGCTTGATGAAGTCCATCATTGCGGGTTTCTCGATTGCCTTCTTCATTACAGCGAGTGCCGCAATCATTTTGATGTTCGCTAAAGGTACGTTGCCAGCTCCGGCGGGTTCGGTGATTTCGTGGTTCTGCAGTTCCGGCGCGAATCTGTCAACATCTGCAAACGTGAGTCCGGCTTTCTGCAAAGGCTCAAACGTCAGCGCACTTGTTACGGCCTGAGGTGCGCCGCCCGCGCCTACCGTGTGTTTTCCGAGAACGTCAAGACGCATTACGGGCATTGTACCGTCATCAGGCACAATCAGAACGGCGAAACTTCCGACGCAGTCCTCAAGCGCGAGGAGTCCTTTCTTCACGTGGTCGCGTGAGTTCATATAGAGCTTGGGAATTGACCCGCCCGCGACAACCGCAATATTTTTCCTTGCACCTGAAGCAACCTGTGCCGCCGCGTTAATCATGGCGTTTACAGGCCCGGCGCAGAATCCGCGTACATCACAGCCAGAAGCGTTTGTGCAGCCTGCAACTTCAGCGATTGCCTTTGCGAAATTTCCGCCTGCCCTCTGTCCTACGTCCCCGGCTCCTTCCTCTGAACACTCAATCACGAAATCGAGGTCAAGGGGATTCATTCCGCTGTTCTTGAGGAGGTGCAGAAGTGCGAGGACTCCTGACGCTTTGCCCGCAAGATTCTCCATCAGCACATGAGCCGTCAAGCACTGATCTGTAGGATGTCCGCTCCTGATACAGCCGACAACCTTCCCGCCGAAATACAGGGGGAGTCCGGCGCGTTCTTTGTATTCCGTCTCAATCTCCGCAAGATCGTGCATATTCTTGGGACGGACGACTCTTTTCACGATTGCTTCTGTGATTACGGGGTCTTCCGCCAATTTCTTGCTGACTTCCTCCGCAAATGATTTCTCAAGCCACACAAGCTCGAACTCATCACATGCGCTGATTAATCCGAGAAACTCATCTTCCGGCATAAGCTCGCCGAATTTCCCGTAGCGTTTCGCTTTCTCATCGGGAAGAAGGTTATCAACCCACGGAGTTTTGAGTCCTTCAAATTCCTCGTAGGAGATTCCGCCGATGTATGTCTGATTCGGCGCATAGTGGAGCGCGTGATCGTAGCTCTGCAAATGTTTCGGGAGCGCGTCTAAATACTCCTGCTCTTTTCCGCTGTGGAATGCCTCATAGGGTGTCCCGCCGTAATGGCTTCCTGTTTCGGGGGCGTGATTGAGGCAGTATGAGTAGCTTTTGATTCCGACTTTTGACATGATATTTTCTCCGCTTTCTGTAAAATTAATGCCCGGAGGATTCTTTAACGGATTCCCCCGGGCGTTTTGTTTCAGGATGTTACTTATTCAATAGCGTTCTTGCTGTACTGGTCGCGCATACCTTTGACTGCCGCGGTTAATGCTTCAGGATCAAGCACCATTTCCATCATGCTAATCTGCTCTTCCCATGCTGCGGGGTCGCACTCAGCTCTGATTACGGGGTCAAATACGTGATATACAGGGAGTTCCAACGAAACTCCGGCGAGGGGTCCTGCGTAGGTCGGGTCGCCTGCTGTAACTGTCTCGGCGTAAATCTCTGCGCCCTCTGCGTCAGATGATCCGAGAATTACAATGCAATCCGTACCGTATTTCTCTCCAGCGTCCTTTACACGCTGCTGATTCTGCAGGTCCATCGCTCCTGCGGCCGTTCAGACAAAGCACTCGGTAGCTGAGAATATTATCTCCGCTCCGCTGTCTTTGAGACATGCTTCCATTGCAGGCCCGGGAACGCCGTCGCGCTCGCCGAGAAGCAATAATTTCTTACCTGCAAGTTTCCCCATGTCAAGACACCATCCCTTCATTTAATTTTTTGTTTGCTGACTGATTTTTATTCCGTGCTGATTTTTTGCTGACTTACACTTTCACTTTACGTTTAACGCTTTGAGGATTACCTCCGACATTAATGGCTTTCCCTGCTCCTGCCTCCCCTGCGCAAGGGGAGGTGCCTGAAAGGCGGAGGGGTCGCGGAGGGGTCGCCGAAGCATTCCTCGTTTAGCCCATAAGCTCGTCAACCTTTGCTGTTATCGTCTCGATTGTAAGGTCATCGCCTCCGAGCCGTGCCACTTCTGCGCCGTCCTTGTAGAAAAGGAATGTGGGCTGTGCCATTACTGCCGGGCGTACCATCATTGCGACTCTCCTGTTCTTTGACGTGTCGACTGAGCAGAACTTGAATTTTCCCTCGTACTTGGGATTGTCGGCTAACTCGTGGTACTTGGGCATTAACGCCATGCAAGGCCCGCACTTAGGCCCCCAGAAGTCTAACACTGCGGGTACGGGGCTGTTCTTGAACTCGGCCTCGAAGTTTTCCTTTGTGATTTCGGTGATTGCCATCTTTGATTTTCACCTCGCTGTCCTTATGGAATGATTGTATTTTCCTGATTCGATTTGATTCCGTCAATACGTGATTCATTTGATTAACGGTTAATGATTTTTGTTATGGCCGAAAATTTCCCGCGCCGTTAAAATTTTAGACGCTGATAACATTTTTATTCCAACAAAATTTTCACACACACTTCACTTTTACGAGGCGGACTCTTTCTGAGGAATAAAGGCCGTGAATTTGTCGCTGTGATTTCCGGGAGCTGATTCAGAGTCAGCGGTGCGGTTTTCATGGAGTCGGTTTGTTAATGGCCATAATGATTCGGGAAGGGCGTTAAGGTTTTATGCGCGTGAAATTCTGCGTGCATGTTTCAACAACAATAAGGATGTGAAATTCAATAATGAGACTTGAAATAGGAGCGTTTCACGTCAAGGATATAAAGTTCGGCGACAAGACAGCATACAATGCCGGAGTCCTTACGGTGAACAAAGAAGAACTGCTCAAGGTCGTAAAAGAAGACGAGCATATAACGACAGCGGATTTCAGAATCGTACACCCGGGCGACAACGTGATACTCTGCCCCGTGAAGGAAGCCGTAGAAATGCGGTGCAAAGTTTCAGGCGGACACGGAATTTTCCCCGGCGTTCTGTCAGAAATGGAAGTAGCGGGTTCAGGCCGTACACATTGCCTTCAGGACTGCTCATTAATCGTAGTCGGTGAACACGCAGGCGGATTCCAGGACGGCGTAATCGCTATGGGCGGGAAATACCAGCACCATACGATTTTCGGCGACATGGTGAATCTTGTGCTTGTTGCTGACACTGACGAGGATTTTGAGCGGCACGAACAGCAGAAGAAGAATCACGCTCTCAGATGGGCGGGAATGAGACTCGCGGAATACATCGGCCAGTGCGTAAAGGACTTAGAGCCGGAAAATATCGAGGTCTACGATTTACCGTCAATCTACGAGAGAAGCGAAGAAGTCAACAAACTTCCGAGAGTAGTATACGTATTACAGCCTCAGACTCAGATGGAAGCGATGGGCTACAACACATTGATTTACGGCTGGGACGGGAATCACATTCTGCCCACGTTCATGCACCCGAATGAACTTCTTGACGGCTGTATGGTGTCAGGCTCATTCATGCCTACGTCATCAAAGATTTCAACCTACGAGTTTGCGACGAATCCGATGATTAAGAGACTCTACGCACAGCACGGAAAGACAATAAACTTCCTCGGCGTAATAATGTCGACTCTTAACGTCAAAATGGATGAGAAAGTCCGCTGTGTGAAAATGGCCGGGCAGATCGCAACATCACTCGGCGTTCAGGCGGCTGTTGTCGCTGAAGAGGGCTACGGCAACCCCGATGTCGATTACACGGCTATGCTTGTTGAGCTTGAGAGACTCGGAATCAAGACGGTAGGACTCTCGGACGAATGCACAGGGCGCGACGGAGCATCACAGCCCCTTGTGTCAATGAACCCCGCAACTAACGCGCTTGTTACGACCGGCAACGTTTCGCAGATGTACGAGTTCCCCGCAGGAATGGAAGTTATCGGAGAGCTTGAAGCACTTGCGAGGGACGGCAATTCGGGCGGCTGGGAAGGCTGCATAAAGCCGGACGGGTCATTTGTCATGGAGAATAACGGAATGTTCTGCGCGAATCACATCAGCGGTTACTCCATGAGGACATGCGCGGATTTCTAGTATAAAGGGGGGAAATCAGAATCATGAAAGCTATACATTACATCAACCAGTTCTTTGCAGGAATCGGCGGCGAGGAAATGGCCGATCAGACTCCGGTCTTCCACGACAAATTAATCGGCTGCTCGATGATGCTCAATGCCATGTGCAAGCCTGACATCGAAGTAACAAACACGATCGTCTGCGGAGACAACTACATCACGAATCACACGGAAGAGGCGTTGAAGGAGATTTTCGCGTTCCTCGACACAAAGGAGTTCGGGATATTCTTTGCGGGGCCTGCATTCATGGCAGGGCGTTACGGAGTCGGCTGCGGAATCATCTGCAAGGCCGTATCAGAACGCTATCACGTGCCTGTAATCACCTCAATGAACGAGGAGAACCCCGGCGTTGAGGAGTACAAAGCGGCGGCGTATATCTTCAAGGGCGGGCGCAAAGCTACGTTCATGAAGCAGGACGTTACACCGATGGCGGCATTCGCGAAAAAGATCGCAAAGGGTGAAGAGCTTTTACCGGCAGCACAGGAAGGTTATTTCCCGCGCGGAATCCGTATGGAAATTCCTGAGCCTAACGGAGTCATGGCGGCTGACAGAGTTATTGATATGCTCCTCAAGAAGATTAACGGCGAGCCTTTCCAGACAGAGTTAATCATTCCGAGCATGGAGAAGATTCCGCCCGCAGCACCGTTGAAGGATCTCGCACACGCTACAATCGCTCTTGTTTCGTCAAGCGGAGTCGTACCCGTCGACAACCCCGACAGGATTCAGAGTGCTTCCGCTCAGAAATGGGGCAAGTACAACATTGCAGACAGGGACAATTTACCCGAAGGCGTGTACAAGACGATTCACGCAGGATTTGACCCGGCGGCAATGTGCGCAGTTCCTGACAGAGGAATCCCGCTTGATGCTATGCGCTACTTTGAGAAGCAGGGCAAAATCGGCAAGGTCTACGATTGGTTCTATGTTACAGTCGGAACAGGAACGACACAGGCATTTGCGGCGAAATTCGGCCGTGAAATCGCAAAGGAGCTTCACGAGGCGGGAGTTGACGCGGTAATTCTCACATCGACCTGAGGAACCTGCACGCGTTGCGGTGCAACGATGGGAAAAGAAATAGAGCGTACAGGAATCCCCGTAACAGTAATGTGCAACCTTATCGATGTTGCGAAAACAGTCGGGTCAAACAGAATGGTGCAGACAGTATCAGTGCCTTACCCGCTCGGAGACCCCGAACTCAGCAAAGAGGCAGAATGGCAGCTCAGGACTTCACGTGTTGAAGCAGCACTTAACGCCCTTGCTACACCGGTTGAAGAGCCGACAGTCTTCCCGTCAAAATTCTAGTGCAAAAATTATGCTGGGAGTTGTGAGAATCAGCCCCCGGCATTTTTTTACGCGCAAAAAATCACAAAAGGAGCTGAGTTTTTCACATGTCCGACAAAAAGAAAGACGAAGGCCGCGATTTTCTCGTAACGGGATCAGTCAGCGGCGTGGAAAAGTCAACATCAAAAGTTAATTCCGTCTACATAATCTCAATCGCAATCACATTCGCAATCGTAGCATGGGGCTATCTCGCGCCGGAAAATTTCGGAGGGTTCGCAAACGCGCTTTTCGGAGGACTCACAAAATATTTCGGCTGGGGCTATCTCCTCACAATGAATGCGTTTGTCATCTTCTGCCTCGTAATGGCGTTCAGCAGATTCCGCAATGTCAGACTCGGTAACCCTGAAGACCGCCCGGAGCACAGCAATATTTCATGGTTCGCAATGCTTTTCTCCGCCGGAATGGGAGTCGGACTCGTCTTCTACGGAGCAGGAGAGCCGCTGATACACTTCCAGAATACGCCGTTCGGAGCGGAGCCGGGATCTATTCAGGCAGCAAGAGACGCAATGCAGATTTCCTTCTTCCACTGGGGGCTTCACCCTTGGGCGGGCTATGCAGTAATCGCTATGCCTATGGCCTATTACCAGTTCAGGAGAAATTCACCGGGACTCATCAGCTCATTGTTCATTCCGATTTTCGGACAGAAGGCCGTTGATGGGTGGTTCGGGAAATTTATTGATGTTCTCGCAATCTTCGCGACTCTCGCGGGAATCACAACGTCATTAGGACTCGGAACGTTACAGCTTAACAGCGGATTGAACGAAATCGGCGGCATCGACAAAACGACAATGATACAGGTAACAATCATCATCATACTTGCGGTGCTTTACACAGGTTCGGCGGTTCTGGGAATCGACAAGGGCATAAAGTTTGTGGCGAATCTCAATCTCGTAATATGCCTCGCGTTAATGGTGCTGTTATTTTTCGTAGGGCCGTCGCTCCCGATTCTTGAGTCATTGATGACAGGTATCGGCGATTTCACAAGCGGACTCGTAAAAGAGAGTTTCATGATGGCACCGTACGGAGGAAAATACGCGGATCATCTCAAGAATTGGACGCTCTACTATTGGGCGTGGTGGATTGCCTGGGCACCTTTCGTCGGCTCATTCGTCGCAAGAATTTCACGCGGAAGGACAATCGGCGAATTTGTTGCGGGCGTTCTCATTGTTCCGGCGTTAGGGAGCTTCACATGGTTTGCGATTTTCGGAACGTCAGCATTACATCTCCAGCTCGTTAAAGGAATCGACATCGCCACGCAGGTAACGAAAGATATATCTGTGGGAGTCTTTGCGCTCTACAAGTATTACCCGATGGGCTTCATTATGTCCGTAACAATGCTCGTCTTAATCACAACATTTTTCGTTACGTCTGCGAACTCTGCAACGTTCGTGTTGTCTATGTACTCGAATCACGGCGACCTCAACCCGTCAAAGTCAAAGATGGGCGTATGGGGAGTCCTCATGGCCGCGCTTGCTATCGTTTTGCTGATGACGGGAGGACTTCAGAACTTGCAGACAATCTCATTAACGGCTGCTCCTCCGTTTGCGATCATAATGGTGTGCGCTTGCTGGTCATTGTGGAAGTCTCTGTGCAAAGACGAAAAGGAAGGCAAATTGTAGCGCGTGATATGATTCTAGCGTAACTTCCCCCTATGATGACCCCCATTCCGCTTGCGCTCCCTCCCCCCTTGGCAGGGGGGACAGGACTTGCGGGGAAGGGAATTGCATAGAGGCAGAATATCAGAAGGAGTTGTTGACATTGGACAAAGGGCAGAAGCTCCGGGCTATTCCTGCAATGGATATAGTTCTCGGACTTGAATGGGTGCAATCATGGCTAGAGTCTCTCGGACGAATGAGAGTTAAGCGGATAATCACGCGGGAGATGTCAGAGATTCGGCGGTCTATTCTTGAGGATGACGGGGATTTTTCGCCTGATGATTTCCGTGACTCATGCCTGAATGCGTTTGCTTCTGCCTCACGTCCCCTTCTCCGGCGCGTCGTGAATGCTACGGGAGTCGTAATTCACACGAACTTGGGACGCTCATTAATCGCAAGTGAAGCTGTCTCGGCCATGTCGGAAATTGCCGGGAGCTACAGCAACTTAGAGTACGACCTCAAAGCCGGCGCGAGGGGTCAGAGAAATTCACACGTTGAGGATTTATTGTGCGCTCTCACTGGTGCGGAGTCATCGTTCGTCGTCAACAATAATGCCGGGGCGGTCATGCTCGCATTGTCGGCACTCGCAAAAGACTCAGAGGTCATTGTTTCACGCGGAGAGCTTGTAGAGATTGGCGGGTCATTCCGAATCCCTGACATAATGGAGTTATCCGGCGCGACTCTTCACGAGGTCGGCACAACAAACCGCACTCACCTTTACGATTACGAGCGGGCAATCAATGAGTCAACAAAAATGCTCATGAAGATTCACCCGTCAAATTTCAGGATTGAAGGCTTCACATCATCACCCGAACGCAAAGAATTATCACGCCTCGCAAAAGAACACGGCCTAATCTTTATGGAAGATGCCGGAAGCGGATTGCTTGTTGACGGTGAAATAATCGGCCTGTCGTCAAACAGCGGGGAAATTAGCATACGCGAATGTATAGAGGCAGGCGCGGACATCGTAACATTTTCGGGCGATAAGATACTCGGCGGGCCTCAGATAGGCGGGATTGCAGGAAAGAAGAAATACATTGACCGACTGAAGAAATATCCCCTTGCGCGGGCGTTGAGGTGCGACAAAGTTACGCTAGCAGGATTCGAGGCTACATTGAGGCTTTACGCTCAGGGAAAATATGATGACATTCCGACTCTGAGAATGATACGGCGCGACATTGACGGAATGAAATCACAGGCTGAGTCGCTCGCTGAAAGTTTGCGGGAAAAAGTGAAAGCTGAGATTCGAATCATTGAGACTGAAGACGCTACCGGGGGAGGCTCCTGCCCTGAGATAAAGTTGCGGGGATATGGAGTCGCCGTCAAGCATGAGTCATACGGGGCGGGATATATTCAGAAACTTTTGCGCGGACTCGATGTCCCGATTCTTTGCGGTGCGCGTGAAAATGAGATTGTGATTCACGTTCGAACGCTTCAAGATTCTGACGCTGAATCAATTTCGGCAAGTCTGGCAGGTGTCCTCAATGCGTGAAATATCGTTAGTGTTAGGCACGGCAGGCCACATAGATCACGGCAAAACAGCACTCATCAACGCATTAACGGGAATCAACTGCGACCGCCTAATAGAGGAACGCAAGCGCGGAATCACAATAGAGTTAGGGTTCGCGCCTCTGAAACTTGAGGACGGGAGAGTCGTAAGCGTTATTGATGTCCCCGGCCATGAGAGATTCATTCGCCAGATGGTAGCGGGGGCTTCAGGAATTGACGCGGCATTACTCGTGATTGCGGCTGATGAGTCCGTAATGCCTCAGACTCGCGAGCATTTAGCGATTATGGAGCTTCTTGGCGTTCATGACGGGCTTATAGCAGTAACAAAAATCGACCGCGTTAAAGATGATGAAGGAATGCTTGAGCTTGTTATTGATGACGTGAAAGAATTTGCGCGGGGAACGTTCCTTGAGGGAAAATCGGTTGTGCCTGTGTCGAGTGTTACGGGCGAGGGACTCGATGACTTGCGGCGGGAGATCACAGCACTGATTGACCGCGTGAAAGTGAGACCGAGAAGCGGGGCGTTCTTTCTTCCTGTTGACCGTGCGTTTACTGTTTCGGGATTCGGGACTGTCATAACGGGGACTGCGTATCACGGCACGGCTCATCCTTCAGACCGAATAGAAGTATTACCGTCCGGGCGCGAGGGAAGAATACGAACGCTGCAGGTTCACGGGCAGAATGTAGAGAGCGCATACGCAGGACAGAGAGTCGCGGCGAATCTCGCGGGGATTGATATTGATGATATTTCGCGGGGTGATGTCGTATGCCACAAGGGAATATTCAGACCCACGAAATGTTTTGAGGCCGTCATAAAAATTCTCCCGAACGTGAAAGAACCCATAAAGCATTGGCAGCGGGTACACGTCTGCACAGGAACATCGGAAGCATTAGCCCGCGTATCACTCCTCACAACAAAGCAGATTGAGCCGGGAGAGTCTCAGCCCGCACAGCTCGTACTTGAAGAGCCTGTAGTCTGCACATACGGACAAAGATTCATTCTCCGATTCTACAGCCCGCTGATCACAATCGGAGGCGGGGAAATCATCTACCCTTACTCCTACAAGCCTAGAGGAGCGGCCATGCGTGCGAAAATCCTTCAGCGGATAGACAGCCTAAAGTCAGCAAAAAATCCCGCAGAAAGATTCGCATACCTCATCAATGAAGCCGGAGTCATGCAAAAGTCTGAAGCGTTGCAGGTGTTGCAGGACACACAAGAGAATTTAGACTCATTAACTGAAAAATTATCGTCAGCCGGAAAAATAGTTATTGCAGACAACAATATTATGTCGGAAAATTACTGCGGTGAAATCATGAACTCCCTTAAAGAATCCGTTAAGCAGTATCAATCACATTATCCCGCAGAAAAAGGAATGCCCCTAGAGGAGGCTAATGTTTCGCGCTCAGTCATAAATCTTGCTGTCGAACGAGGAATTATAGCGATGACTGATGGCAAACTTCACACGCCTGATTTTGTCCCTGAGAATGACGAGGCATTTACCGCAAATATTGAGGCCGTCAGAAATTTCTGCATGAGTCGGAAATGGCAGCTCCCTACGCTTGACGAACTCAGGAAAGAATTATCGCTCCCGGAAAAAGGCGGGCAAAAATTCACGAAAATTATTCAGGCAATGAGGAATGACTCATCACTCGCATTAATCCCGGAAGGCTATGTGTTAATACGTGAGCTTGAAGACGAAATGCGGAGTCTTCTGCGCGGACTCGGAAGCCAGGTAACATTAGCGCAGGTTCGAGACGCAACTGGCAGCACACGGAAATACATTCTCCCTATACTTGAGTATTTCGACAGCAAAGGCTACACGAGAAGGGCGGGTGATGTTCGTGTCGTGCTGTAATGAGTCGCAAGCCGTCAAAAAGAGACTCACGGAGCTTTCACACTCCAGCGGGTGAGCTGCGAAAATAGGTCCGGCGGATCTAAAAGAAGTGTTATCGGGAATCCCTCAGATTTACGGCGACAGGATTCTAGCCTCATGGAACGGGAACGAGGACGCGGCAGTCTTTGAGCTTGATGAGAATCGTTACGGCATTTTGACGGTTGACTTCATCACGCCAGTAGTTGATGACGCATTCACGTGGGGACAGATTGCGGCGGCTAATTCGCTGAGTGATGTTTTTGCGATGGGAGGCCGTCCGATTGTTGCGCTTAATGTCGTATGCTTCCCGACAAAATATCTTGAGCTTGACGTTCTGAAATCGATACTTGAGGGAGGATTCGAGCGTGTGAGGACCGCAGGAGCTTTTCTTGTGGGAGGACACAGCGTGCAGGATGACGAGCCTAAATACGGGCTTGTTGTTTACGGTGAGGCGGAGAAGTTAAAACTTTGGCGCACAACGGGAGCGCGTGAAGGCGACAAACTCATTCTCACAAAGCCCCTCGGAACAGGGATCGCAGTAACAGCCATCAAAGCCGGAATGATTGAGGACGAGTCAACAGTAACAGAAGCTACTGACAGCATGAAGACTCTAAACATTGTGAATCTCCCTGATGATTTGCACATGGCCGTGAATGCCGCTACAGATGTTACGGGATTCGGACTCGCGGGTCATCTTCTCGATATGTTAGGCGGGAGTCTCAACTGCGTAATCAATCCGAAAATTTTGCCGACAATCGCGGGAGTGAAGGAACTTGCTGACATGGGATTAGTCCCTGAAGGCGCGTATAGGAACATGGCCATGTATCAAGACAATGTTGACGTAGTTCCGAGATTCTGCGGCGACCCCGCGGCGACCCCTCCGCGACCCCTCCCTGCCCTCCCCTTTCGCAGGGGAGGCGAGAACCCCGGCGACTCTCTCGTCCCCCATGCCAATAAGGGATACAGGGGGGTAAGTAGCGGGCTTAATCAGTCGGATATTGATATGATATATGACGCTCAGACATCGGGCGGGCTGTTATTGGCCGTGAGTCCCGGAAAATCTCAGGCGGTACTGAATCACATCAGGAAGGAGGGATTCGGAAGGGCAGAAATAATCGGCGTGTTCACGAAAGGGAATGGCAGAATAATTGTTAGTGAAAGAAGGCTTTAACATGAGGAAATTTTTGGCGGTTCTGGTTGTTGTGTTGTCGGTGAGTCAGGCGTTTGCGGCGGGGGATGAGCTGTTTCAGACGGCGTTGCTTCAGTCGCTGATGCAGGGAGAATATGACGGCGTTATTACCGTGAAAGAGCTGAAGTCTTACGGCGATACGGGCATCGGAACATTTCAGGGCGTGAATGGCGAGCTGATTATGTCAGGCGGAAAAGTCTATCAGGCTTTGTGGGACGGAAGTGTGAAAGTTGCTTCAGATGATGAGACAGTCCCATTCGCGAACGTTACATTTTTTGACGCGGACATATCGAAAGACGGCGTAACAGCAGAGAATTTCAGCGCGCTTGCAGAAATTATGACCTCGATAACCCGCGAGCATGGCCGGAATCAGTTCTACATGGCAAAAGTCAGCGGATTAATGCCTCATATCCTTGTACGCAGTGAGCTTAAACAGGAAGAACCCTACAAGCCGCTGAATGACGCTCTCAAGACTGACCAGCGGGAATTTGAGTACAGCGACATACGCGGGACAATCGTAGCTCTTTACTGCCCTAACTACATGCGCGGACTCAATTCGGCGGGGTGGCACCTTCATTTTGTCTCTGAAGACGGGACAAAGGGCGGCCATGTCTTGAACGTCTCAACAAAAAATTGTCTTCTCGAAATGGACACAATAAGCGAGTTTGTTATGATTGTTCCAAACAGAAAGACTTTCAACGACAAAGATTTATCCGTCAACATGCAGAAAGAAATTCAGCAGGTAGAAGGAAACTAAGAAGGAGGAATTTACCACAATGGAAAAGCATGAACTTGTCATCATCGGAGCAGGCCCGGCAGGAATGTCGGCGGCAATTTACGGAAGGCGCGCGGGTCTTGACGTTCTCGTACTTGAGAGAGCAGCAACAGGCGGACAGATTAACATCACGGACGAGATCGAGAATTACCCCGGTGTCGCACACGCAACAGGCCCGGAAATCGGCGACTTGCTGAAGAATCACGCGCTCAAATTCGGGACTGAGTTCCGCATGGTCGACAACAGCAAAGTAGAATTACGCGGCGACAAGAAAATCGTCATCACGAAAAAGGGCGGAGAAGAGAACGAAATCGAAGCCGAAGCTATCATCGTTGCAACGGGCGCGCATTTCCGCAGGCTCGGCTGTGAGGGTGAAGCGGAGCATATTGGGCAGGGCGTAAGTTTCTGCGCTGTGTGTGATGGCGCGTTCTTTGAGGATTTAGAGGTTGCCGTTGTTGGAGGAGGAAATACAGCGGTTGAAGAGGGCGGATACCTCACAAAATTTGCATCAAAAGTCTACATCATTCACCGCCGTGATGAGTTCCGTGCTGACCGTGCCGCAATCGCTCAGGCTCTCGCCAATCCCAAAATTGAACCCGTCTACAATACCGTTGTCGAGAAAATCGAGGGCGATGGAATGGTCGAAAATCTCGTGCTGAAGAACGTACGCACCGGGGAAATCTCAAACCTTCCTGTTTCGGGCGTGTTCATGTTTGTGGGACAGGAGCCGGATGTTGACTGCGTGAAAGGTCTCGTGAAGTCCGAGAAGGGCGGATGGATCATTACGAATGACCACATGGAGACATCAGTCGAGGGAATTTTCGCGGCGGGCGATGTCAGAAGCAAATACCTGCGTCAGGTAATCACGGCAGCTGCTGACGGTGCAGTCGCGGCAATGGCGGCAAGCTCATACATCAACGAGCAGCTTCATTTGCGCTCAACACTCTTAGAGCCGGAAGAGGTCAAGGCGTTCTTCTACTCAAGCATTGACGAAGCACAGGTGAAACTGTCGAACGCTGTCGAGAATTGCGCGAAAGCAAAGGGCGTGAAAGTCCCGGTGATTGACGGCTACAGGAACGCGAGAATGATCGACAAGCTCGGACTCGCTGACAAAATGCCCGCAGTCGCAGTGATAAAGAAGGGCGTTGTTGACAAAGTAACGACTCTCAAGAGCGAGGCAGAAATTGAAGGGGCATTAGCATAACAGCCCGGTGAAAAGTGAAAGCCTCCCCAGTGAATTTGCGAGGGAGGCTTTTTTGTCACGGTGAAACTCTGAGGGCTAATAGTAGCTAGCTATGCCGTTACAGCATGAAATACTTAATGGGAGTCGATGAAGGCACAACAGGGTGCAAGGCGGTATTATTTGATGAGGAAGGCAGGCAGATTTCAGACCGTGCTATAGGCTCAGGAGCTGGGCAGACGGGGACTCAGCTTATGGAACGTTGACCCCTGCGACATAATCACACTGGGGATTTTTCGGTATCAGTCGGGCGTATATGCCCGGTCTTACGTCAATATATACTTCACGGCCTCAAAGATTAATCTGTAGACATAATATAACCTGCTCATGCCGTACTTCTTGTGAATACCGTAAATCTCATCAAGCCGCCTTTTTGCCTCGCACAGACTCTTCTTTGTACTCATTCCCCCGAATGTGAAATTGCTGATTACCTTGTCGACCGGGATTAACTTTTTCCCGTCAACATAAAGATGAGTCGCAAAGTCAAAATCATCGTGCGAATTAATCAGCGGATAGGGATACTTCAGCAATATTTCACGGGACGCAAACGCCGCAGGGTGGCACCAGTGAGACGTTGACCAGAAGAGTCCGCGTTTTGCGTGCTTTATGATGTTCCCCTTCCCCGTGATAACGTTCAGGCTTCCCCACGCAAGGTCGTATTTCTCTCGCCCGTAAAGCTCCGCCATCGTCTGAACCGCGTCAGGCTCGTACCAGTCATCCGCGTTAATCTGCCCGACAATGACACCGTGAGCGAGTCGCGCTCCCTTGTTGAGAGCGTCATACATTCCCCGGTCAGGCTCGGAAATCACGCGCATGACTCTTCCCGGCCTCGCGCAGAATTTCTCCACATACGACTCCGCTATCATGGCCGTGTCGTCTTTCGAGGCTCCGTCAATCACAATGTACTCTATATTCTCGTATGTCTGACTCATAACGCTCTCTATTGTCCGCGATATAGTTGCCTCAGCATTATATGAGACAGTCAGAACTGTAACAGGCAGCGCGATTTTTATCACCTCATTTTGGATTCAATGCCGCGATTATAGCAGATTAGTTTTCCCGTTAATGTTGACATTTTAGAGTCTCTCTGCTAATCTTATCCGCGCTAAATCGTAATGGCACTCTTTGTGTGTGAGTGCTAAAATCATAACAGGAGGTGAAAAATCAAATGACGGAAAGGCAGTTAAGCATAATTCTTGCGGTAGTGTATGAGTACATAAAGACAGGAGAGCCGGCCGGGTCGCGCACGATTGTCCGAAAATACATAAAGGGACTCAGCCCCGCCACAATCCGCAACGAGATGGCAGACCTCGAAGAGATGGGATACTTCTATCAGCCGCATTCGTCATCAGGGAGGCTCCCTACAGCGAGGGCTTACCGGGTTTATGTCGACTCCGTAACGTCAAGGGCGCGGAATCATTCGCAGTCTGAAGACATAAAGCAGGAAATTCTCGGCAGCAAGAGCGGAATCGAGTCCCTTCTCAGGCACGTGACTCACCTTATGGCGCGCCTCACAAACTGTGTGGCGGTCGCGGCGGTTCCGGCACTTGAGAACGCAGAGATTCAGCACATCGACTTCATACTCATGGGAGGCAACAACATTCTTGCGCTGATTGTGCTTAAAGGCGGACTCGTCCATCATTCGCAGTTCACGCTTCCGTATGAGGTTGACGCGAAAACGCTTGAGGAGTTCAGCAGGAGGATTAACGCCTTTGCGGGCGGGCATTCGTGGAGCGAGGTCAAAGAGATTCTGTATCAGTACGCTTCATCGGGACTCACTGAGGCTGAGACTTCATGCAGGGACGCAATAAGGGAGCTTGACAGATTTTTGACGGAGCAGAATTACAAGTTTTTCAGCTCAGGCGCAAGGAATATTCTTGACTTACCGCAGTTTCAGACAGTCTCACGGATTCAGGCCGTCTTGAATCTCCTAGAGCAGGAAAAGCCCCTTGCCCAGATGATAGAGAAATGCCGCAAAAGCAAAGCCCTTAATATCACGCTTGGTGAGGAAAACGAAACCGAGGGCATGGAGGACAACGCAATGATCCTCATACCAGCGCGCCCCCGTCAGCAAAAAGCCGTGTTAGGTCTAATCGGGCCGCTGAGAATGGACTACGAGAAATCTATAAGCGTTCTTGAAACTGTAGCAGACATTCTTGACGAGGACTCATCAGGGAGGTGATGACATTGGACGAGGAAAAATTAGAGGAGGAAGAAGAAGCACAGCCGGAAATTACAGAGAATGACGAGCCGGAAGACTCCGAGTCCGACAAGCTGAAGAAAGAAATTGACAGCCTCAAAACGGAAATAAAAACAGTGAGGGCGGATTTCTTCAACTTCCGTCAGCGGACAATCAAAGAGCGTTCCGAGACTCGAACCCGCGCAAAAGAGGAAGCAGTAACAGAATTTTTGCCTGTTCTCGACAACTTAGACCGGGCATTGATGGCAAGCAGTGATGACCCCGCCGGAATCGTGAAGGGAGTCGAGATGGTACAGCGTCAGTTTGTCGGAGTTCTTGAGGGACTCGGAGTCAGCGTCATAAAGACAGACGGCGAAAAGTTTGACCCCTCACTTCATGACGCAACAGGCACGGAGAATGTTGATGACCCCTCGCTTGACGGCGTTATAGTCGCGGAAGTCCTCAAAGGCTACAGGACAAAAGACAGGGTTTTGCGCCCGGCAAAGGTCATAGTCGGCAAAAAAACAGGTGAATAGTGTGAAGATCGGCATAATCGGAGCTATGGACTCTGAAGTGAGCCTGCTCAGGGAAGCAATGAATATCACCCGCGAAACAGTCAAAGCCGGAATGATTTTCACCGAGGGGAAATTAGGCGGCAATGAGGCAGTAATCGCAAAATGCGGAATGGGCAAGGTCAACGCGGGAGTCTGTACGCAGATTCTGATTGACACTTTCGGCGCGACTCACATCATCAACACGGGCGTTGCAGGGGCATTGAATGACAGTCTCAACATCGGCGACATTGTAGTGTCCGTTGACGCGGTGCAGGATGATTTTGACGTAACGCACATAGGCTTCAGGGCCGGGGAGATTCCCTACACGGGGAAAATTGCGTTTGAGGCTGACGGGGCATTAAGGGCGGAAGCTGTCGGGCTGTTCACGCTGTCGCACCGGGGGTGAATGTCATCGAGGGGCGTATTTGCTCCGGGGATCAGTTCCACTCAAAGCGGGAAATTTTTGACGCGATAATTTCAGCGTTCAAAGGGGACTGCATAGAGATGGAAGCGGGCGCGATAGGGCAGGTTTGCTGCCTGAATGATATACCGTTCGTTTCAGTCCGGGCAATTTCTGACAAAATCGGAACGCCTGTTGAGGATTACAAGAAAGTTGAGGCCGATATAGCAAGGTTATGCGCCTCAGTAACAAAATATATGGCAGAAAATTTACACATGTAGAAGGAGACAATATAAACATGGCTAAAGTAGTTGGAATAGATTTAGGCACAACAAATTCATGCATAGCGGTTCAGGAAGGCGACCAGACAACAATAATCGCAAACAACGAGGGAGCAAGGACGACTCCTTCTGTGGTAGCGTTCACGAAAGACGGCGAAAGGCTCGTGGGACAGCTCGCGAAACGTCAGGCAATCGTCAACGCAGACCGCACAATAATGTCAATCAAGCGCGAAATGGGAACGGATTACCGCGTAACAATTGACGGCAAGAAATATACTCCCCAGGAAATCTCAGCGATGATTCTACAGAAGCTCAAACGCGACGCGGAAGACTATCTCGGCGAAACTGTAACGCAGGCAGTAATCACAGTGCCGGCATATTTCACGGACGCACAGAGACAGGCCACAAAGGACGCAGGGACTATCGCCGGGCTTGAAGTTCTCCGTATCATCAACGAGCCTACAGCGGCCTGCCTTGCTTACGGCGAAAACAAGAAGGACGAGCACAAAATTCTTGTGTTTGACTTGGGCGGAGGAACGTTTGATGTAAGTATTCTTGATGTCGGCGAGGGAGTGTTCGAGGTTCTTGCGACTGCGGGCGATAACAGGCTCGGCGGTGATGACTGGGACAACAGGATAGTAGAATGGATGTCGGCTGAGTTCAAGAAAGCAGAAGGCATTGACCTGTCAAAAGACTCAATGGCCATGCAGAGACTCAGAGAAGCCGCAGAGAAGGCAAAAATTGAGCTGTCCAACATGACCGAGACAACAATCTCACTTCCCTTCATTACGGCGAATCAGACCGGCCCGAAACATTTGGAGATGAAATTGACGCGGGCGCAGTTCGAGAGCATGACGGCAGATCTTCTTGACCGCACAATCAAGCCGACACAGAGAGCATTGCAGGATTCCGGCCTCAGCGCGTCAGAAGTCGACAAAATATTACTGGTAGGCGGATCAACACGTATGCCGATGGTGCAGAAGAAAATTGTTGACCTTCTCGGCAAAGAACCCACAAAGGGAATCAACCCGGATGAATGCGTCGCAGCAGGAGCCGCCATTCAGGGCGCAATCCTCAAGGGGGATCACAAAGACATAGTGCTTGTTGACGTTACGCCGCTGACTCTGGGTATTGAGACGCTCGGCGGAGTCATGACAAAGATGATTGAGCGCAACACCGCAATCCCCGCGCAGGCTTCGCAGGTCTTCACGACAGCAGCGGACAATCAGCCGCAGGTTGAGATAGCTGTCTTCCAGGGCGAAAGGCCAATGGCGCAGGACAATGTGAAGCTCGGACAGTTCACGCTTGACGGAATCGCCCCCGCTCCGAGAGGAATACCGCAGATTGAGGTAACGTTCAACATTGATACGAACGGTATACTCAACGTTTCAGCAAAGGACAAGGGAACAGGCAAGGAGCAGAAAATCACTATACAGTCGTCCAACCTGTCAAAAGATGACATCGAGCGCATGAAGAGAGACGCGGAAGACCACGCCGCCGATGACGAAAAGAAACGCGCCAGCGCAGAGGCAAAGAACGAGGCAGACGCGGCAGTGTTCCAGGCAGAAAAGTTAATGCGGGACTTAGGCGAGAAAATGACCCCGGAAGAGAAAGGCCGGGTCAACACGAAAATTGACGCGCTCAAGAAAGCAATTGAGTCCAACGATGAAGCCGGAATGAAGTCGGGCAAAGATGACCTCACGAAAACAATGCAGGAGTTCGGCGCAAGGCTCTATCAGCAGGCAGGCCCGAATCCGAACGCGAATCCCAATGCGGGCGCGAATCCGGGACATCAGGCAAATGACAATGACACAGTAGACGCGGAGTTCAGCGACAAAAATTAGTGTAAATTGACATAATCCCCGCGCCTATCGCGGTATGTGTGGCAGTTAGGACTTTCCCATTCCCCTATCTTCAAGTCCTTTACTGCCTTATTTTTATCTTACTCCGCAAGAAGACTCCCCGCATTGGCAAAAAATTCAGGAATCGCGCTGACAGCATGGCCGAGAAACAGTGAAGCCCCTCAACGAAAGCAGGGACGCTCCTACACTCAGAAGCAATCCCCGCCCAAAATACAACGCAGAAATTATTGTGTGATGTTCAGCCGTCAAACCGCCGCAGGAAATTTTGCTCCCTGCGACTCTCCGTCATGTATCTGCCTCAGAATCTCTACGGCAACTTCAAGAGCCTTCTTGCCGTCCCCGCCCCCTACAACAGGCTGCTTATGTTCCCTCACGCACCGCACGAAATCGGCAAGCTCCAACTTCAGCGGCTCGCTTTTCGGGAAAACGGGAGTCTCTCTGATCTCTACCTGGCCTTCAGGATTGTTCACGCACCGCGAAATCTGCACCGTCTGAAGCTCATAGTTCACCGTAATCTGTCTCTCGCGCTCGACAACCTCAAGCTGTCTGCATTTCTTCTGTGCGCACCTCGATGTCAGTATATGCGCCAGTGTCCCGTCCTCAAACGTTATGTGAGCGTCGGCAATGTCTTCATGCTCCGTGAAAACACATGCCCCCGTCGCGGCAATCCTCGCGATTCTTGACGGAACAAGGGACATCACTATGTCGATGTCGTGAATCATAAGGTCAAGAACGACTCCTACATCATTGATTCGCGGCGTGAATGGTGCTGTGCGCCTCGCGTCAAGATATACGGGGCGGCAGGGTATCTGTGATATGTAGCGTATTGCGCTGTTGAAGCGTTCAATGTGGCCGACCTGAAGCACGAGATTCTTTTTGTCGGCAAGCTCTAATAATTCTCCGGCCTCTGAAGGTTTCACAGTTACAGGTTTTTCGACAAGGACGTGAATCCCGGCCTCAAGTGCTTTCTTTGCGATTTCGTAGTGCTGGCTCGTCGGGACAACTACCGATATTGCGTCAGGCGATTTTCGGGTGATTAATTCGTCAAGTGAGCCGTAAGCAGGGACTCCGAGATGTTCGCCGATGAATCTTGCCCGGTCTATGTCGCTGTCGGCAACCCCTACAAGCTGTGCGTCAGGAAGCTCCGTGTATATCCTCGCATGATGCTGGCCTAAATGCCCTACACCTATAACCGCTACTTTCTTTGTCATGATTTGCGAATCCTTCCCCTTGTGAAAAATATCTCTATTGTTACTTATCACAAAATACGTAATTTTTGTGGCACGGAAATTTTCATGATTATATTTTTTTCTCACTGACTTTGCAAATTCGGCGGTGTGGTATCATAAATCAAAATCCCAAATCAGAGAGAGTGAATCATTATGACAAAACAGGAAATCCTCGCGAAAGTCAAAGAGTTAATCGCGGCTCCGTCAGTCTGCAAAAGTATAAAGTCAGCGGCAGAGTCCTACGTCAAGAATCAGGACAGAGAATCGGCGGAGGCTCTCGTGAAAGCTCTTGAGGCTGATGTACGCTCGGTGGACGAACTTATAGGGCTTTGCGAATCTGAGTCGGGCGCAAAATTTTTCGGAGCTGAGAAAGCCAAAGCTATGGCGGAACAAGCAAGGGAGTCAAAAACTAAGGGCAACAAGTACTGCATATGCCCCGCGTGCCAGGCAGGAGGACTCATCTGGGAAAACAGGCAGGCACTGTAGCACATAGGCGCAAAAATCCCGCTGTTTGTATTATAATTTCCCGTAACAATATCCCGGTACAAATTGCACAGCTTTATTCATATCACACAGAAAGGAAGCACACAGTCATGAAGGAATTTACGTACACCATCACCGACCCTGTAGGCATCCACGCACGCCCCGCCGGACTCCTCGTCAAAGAGGCAAAGAACTTCAAGAGCACAGCAACATTCATCAAAGGCGAGAAGTCAGCAAAAGCAACCGCCCTCATGAAGCTCATGGGAATGGGAATCAAGCAGGGTGATGAAGTCCTCGTGAGAATCGAGGGGGAAGACGAAGAAGCCTGCGCCGCCGCCTTGGAGAAGTTCATGAAGGAGAATTTCTAGTGCCATGAAAACCTTCAAAGGCACGAAAATCGTAAACGGGATAGCAATCGGCAAAATAAAAATCTACAAGGCTCCCGTCTACGAAATAAGTGAGGAGCTTGTCAGCGACATTTCAGCGGAGTTAGCGCGTTTCGAGGCCGCCCGCGTCAAAGTTCAGGAGGATCAGAACGCACTTTATGACAAAGAAATGAAAGCCGGACATAAGGACACCGCCGGAATATTCGAGGCTCACGCAATGATGCTTGACGATGAGGACACCCTCATAGACCCGTGCAAAGAGATCATGGCCGAGGGTCATACAGCAGAATACGCCGTGAGAGAAGCATTTGACGAGGCCGCAAAGCAGTTCAGCGAAATGGAAGATGAATACTTCCGGGCAAGAAGCGCGGATGTTGTCGACCTCAAAAACTCAATGCTTGATGTGTTGTTCGGTGCTGACACTTCAAGCCTTCAGGGGACAGAACCCGCCATCCTCGTAGCGGAAGATTTAGCCCCCTCCGAAACCGTCAAGCTCGACAAGTCTTTACTTCTTGGACTCGTTACACGTCTCGGAAGCTCCAACAGCCACACCGCAATTTTAGCCCGCTCTATGAACTGGCCGACTCTGATTCAGTGCCATGATATAGCAGACGATTGGGACGGAAAATTTGCCATTCTTGACGGCTACAACTCCTGCATTTACATTGAGCCGGAGCAGAAAATCATTGACGAGCTTTCAGCAAAGCAGGCCGAGGACAAGCGCAAAGAAGAGGAATTGCAGAAGCTCAAAGGACAGCCCAGCGTTACAAAAGACGGCAGGAAAGTCAAACTTTACGCCAACATAGGCGGGCCGAAAGACGTTAAAGCCGTAATCGAGAATGACGCAGAGGGAGTCGGCTTGTTCCGCTCGGAGTTCGTTTACCTCAACAGCAAGACAGACCCGACAGAGGAAGAGCAGTTCAAAGCGTACAAGCAGGTGCTTGAGGGACTCGCGCCCCGTATGGTAATCATAAGAACGTGCGACATTGGCGCGGATAAGACAATCGACTATATGAATCTCGACAAAGAAGAGAATCCCGCGCTCGGTTTCAGGGCTGTGCGAATCTGCCTTACCCGGCCGGATTTCTTCAAGCGTCAGTTACGCGCACTGCTCCGGGCTTCAGCGTTCGGCAATCTCGGTATCATGTTCCCGATGATAATATCCCGCTGGGAAGTCGTGAAATGCAAGGAGATTCTGAACGAGTGCAAAAAGGAGCTTGAGTCGGAGGGCGTGAAGATTGGCGAGTACCAAATCGGTATAATGATAGAGACACCCGCCGCGGCTTTGTGCGCTGACGAATTAGCCGAGGAGGTTGACTTCTTCTCGCTCGGAACGAACGACTTGACGCAGTACACGTGCGCTATTGACCGACAGAGCGCGAGTCTTGAGCCTTTCGCCAACACACATCACCCCGCTGTTCTCAGGCTCATACGCGAAACAATAGAGGCAGGACACCGCCATAACACATGGGTGGGAATCTGCGGTGAATTGGGAGCTGACCCGACATTGACGGAAGATTTCCTGAAATGGGGAGTCGATGAGCTTTCAGTCAACCCGAAAAGCATTTTACCCCTGCGCGGAAATGTGCGGAATGTTGACCTGTCGAAATACAAAACTGAATCCCCGAAAGCTGAGGAAAAGCCCGAAACAGTACAGGCACCCAAGCAGAAGGGATTTTTTGGGAGGTTGTTTAGCTAGATGTTATACGGAGCATTAGAGGCCGGCGGAACAAAAATGCTTTGCGCTGTCGGCAACGAAAACGGACAAATATTAGATCAGGAGTCAATTCCTACAACGACACCTGACGAGACTATGCCGAAAATCATCGAGTACTTCAAAGCAAAAGTATCGCCAGATCTCCCGGAGGAAGACAGAATTACAGCTCTCGGAATCGCCTGCTTCGGGCCTGTTGACGTGAGGCCGAAATCGAAAACTTACGGCAACATCCTCAACACACCCAAAATTCCGTGGCGCAATTATCCCATCCTCACAACGCTGAAAGACGCGCTGAATATTCCCGTCAGCATTGACACGGACGTGAACGGCTCACTTCTCGGCGAGGCTACATGGGGCTGCGCTCAGGGACTCACGGACGCGGTATATTTCACCATCGGCACAGGGATCGGAATGGGCGCGATGTCAGGCGGAAATCTCATTCACGGAATGCTTCACCCGGAGGCAGGTCATCTCTTCATGGTGAGGGTTGACGGCGACGACTACAAGGGACACTGCCCCTCGCACGGAGCCTGCTTTGAGGGAATGGCAAGCGGCCCTGCTGTTCAGGAACGCTGGGGCAAACCGGGCAAGGAACTCGCCGACATGCCGGAGGTCTGGGAGCTTGAAGCGAAATATATCGCACAGGCATTGACGGACATCACTATGGTGTTAAGCCCGCAGAAAATCATACTCGGAGGCGGAATCATGAGCCAGACTCAATTGTTCCCGCTCATCAGGAAATATCTTGCGGAATACATCAACAATTACATCGACACAAAGGAACTCCGCAACATGAACGCTTACGTGTCGCCCGCAGCCCTCAACGGAAATCAGGGCATAATGGGCGCATTGAAGCTCGCTGCAATGGCGGCGGAAGAATAATATCCCGGACAAAATACAATCCCTGCCCTTTTTGCTGACACGGGGCGGGGATTCTCCATTCAGCACAGGGCAATTCTTACAGAGAGGAAAATTCTTATGGCTGACGAACCAGTGAAAAAAGAAGTAAATCAGGATTTCAGAGATATTGACGTAGAGTCGCTCGGCGAGGAGCATATCAATCTTGTGTTCAAGCTGGGACTTGAGAATTTCGGCGTTGATGTGAACATGGTGCGCGAGATTGTGCGCGTTCCGTCATTCATCACTAGAGTCCCGAACGCACCCGCATATATACGCGGAGTCATTAATCTGCGCGGGACGATTGTGCCGGTTTTCGACATGCACATGAAAATAGGCATGGCCGGACATCCCCTCACAGATGAGGCGCGTATAGTCGTTATCTCCGTCAATGAAGTAACATTCGGAATGATAGTAAATTCTGTGCGGGAAGTGCTGACGATATATGACTCACAGCTTGAAGTAGCAACGAAATTGTCATCAGCGATAGATCGCCGCTATGTCTTATGGGTGGCCAAGCCTGCTGATGACAGGCTAATATTGCTTCTTGACGTGTCTAACCTGTTTGAGCTTGACCAGATTTTAGAGGACAGCGAGTAATTCATATGCGTAAAATTTTACTGGGCGCGTTTTTCGTGATTTTCGTGATGACGTTATGCGCGTCCGCATTTGCTGATGCGGTTCTCTACAGGGGGCAGGACAATATCGGGGCTGTTCCTTCTGTCGACAACAATTCGCAGCTGTGTGTTTCTGTTGAGGACACCGGGCGGATTTTCGGGTTCAAGTCAAAGCGCAAGGATGACGAGCTTACACTGACGCGGGGAAATGCGGTTATCCGTGTCGCGCTTGGCTCTGCGGCGGGGTGGAGAGGGTATGCGATTGTCCCGTTATACTCTGCGCCGTTCGAGAAGGACGGAAAATTCTGGCTGGACTCTCATAGTGTCGCGGCATTGTTTCAGGCTTTAGCGGGGAGAGGAGTCGAAAACCGTCTCAGGTTCGCGAAAATTTCAGGCTACACCGCCTCGCGCCCCGGCGATTTCGGGCAGTTCAGCGGGACTCAGACTACCGCGCAGACTCCTACAGTAACCCCGCAATCACCCACAGCGCAGACTCCGCAAGTGCCATCATCACCGACTCCGACTCCGCAAGCCGCAAGAGTCCCCGCAGCGACTCCGGCAGTCCCGACAGCCACACCGCAGACTCCTTCTGTCCCGGAGCCGTCCGAAACTGTCGCAAAAGAACCTGAGACTCCCGCAAAGGCTGAAGATGACATAGACCTTGACGCGATATTATTGGAGGCACTGCGCGAAAGGACTCAGGCCGAATCAGCCCAGACTGCCTCGCAGGACATACAGCCCTCACAGCCGCAGACAGCAAAGCTCCCGGAAAAATCATCACAGCAGACAATCACAGAGCCTTCACAGACAGAACAGCCCGAAAAGCTCCCGGAAAAATCATCACCCAAGAAACACGCCGGAAAGCCTCAGCCCCGTATGCAGATATTTGAGCCGGGCGACTCGAAATCAGAGAGAGGCAGCAACTACAGCGGAGTGATTCAGGGCATACGATGGACATCACAGGAAGGCACAAACAAGAAAATCCGCGCCGTAATCATGGCCGGTGAAGAGTCAGATCCGCAGGTCTATATGGATAACGGGAAACTTCACGCGCTGTTTGAGTCAAGCCTCGAAAACTCAAAGAGCATCGCTTCTCCGTTTGCCGAAAATATCAAAGCCGAAATCAAATCCGCCTCCGATGGCGTTGATTTAGTGTTCACGCCAAAGGGAATCACTAAGGCCGAAAAGCTCGTGCTGAATAATCCCCGCCGTATAGTGTTCGATTTCTTTTACCCGGAGGACGCGAACATAATCGGCACTGCACCAAAGCCAGCACCCGAAAATATACGCCTTCCCGGGCAGGTGTCAGAGACTCAGACAGCGCAGACTCCTTCCGCGCCTGACCCGGAAATTACCGCTGACCCTAAGCCCGAACCCCCCGCCAAACTCCCCGCGGTCATGACCCCTCCCAGCACTATCACAATTCCCACAAGCCCGCAGGCCGCTCAAAGGTTAGGCCGAATCAACAACGGCAGGAAAACTGTCGTAATTGATCCAGGGCACGGAGGAAAAGACCCCGGCGCAATGGACAACGGAGTCCGCGAAAAAGATGTGAATCTCGCTGTCGGACTCGAACTGAAACGCGCTTTAACCGAAAAAGGCTACAACGTCGTAATGACAAGGGACACAGATATTTATCTCAAGCTACAGGAACGCACAGACATAGCCAATAATGTCGGAGCTGATTTGTTCGTAAGCGTTCACGTAAACGCCCTGCCAAACAAGAAATCAATGACGGGATTCGAGATTTATATCATGGCTCTTCCTACAGACAAGGACGCAATGAACCTCGCGAAAGCCGAGAACCGCGAATATGTCGAGGGCAAAGGAATGGACACAGAGAACGTAGACAGGAAAACAGAAATGCTCCTGCGTATATTGGGCGACCTTCAGCAGAACAACAAAATTTCCGAGAGTACAGATTTTGCGGCCATGCTCTACAATGCCGGAGTGAGAAGCGGACTCCCGATGAGACGAGTCGCGCAGGCTCCTTTCTTTGTGTTACGTGGCGCGGGAATGCCGGCGGTCTTGCTTGAGATAGGATTCGTAACAAACGCAAACGAGTCCCGGATTCTTACGACACCGCAATACCAGCAGAGAATAGCGGCCGCGATGTCTGAAGGAATCGCAAACTACATAAAGTGATACAGGAAGGTGATAATTCATGCCGCCTTTAAGACGAAATGACACAGGAAGACCGATTCCCAACAGGCGCAGGCAGGCACAGCAGGCTATGGCAGAAGCGGAAGCACGCAGGCGCATTCTTCAGCACAAAAAGCCGAGACCGCTCCCGCAGGATTATGACGAGGAAAAACCGACTCCGCTCCTCCTGCGGATATTGTCATTACTGGGAGTGATACTGCTTTGCTTTGTGCTTGGCTATCTGGGAACGTCGTGGGTTGTGGATTTCCTCAACAAAAAATTATTCCTCAAGCCCGAAAACAGAATCGAGAATCAGGAAGACTTGTCGCGCTTTGAAGAGTCAGAAAGAGAACAGGCCGCCCGCAAAGCTCTTATGTCCGGGGCTGACGTTCAGCAGGTCTCAATCAATATATATCACGTCAAAGATGACACTATAGCTGAGGTCAGGCGGAATTTCCTCGTACAGACAAGAGAAGATAACATGCGGGATGCCGTCAACGAAATAATTTCATTAAGCGGTGTCCCGAACGCCGACAGGATAAGGCTGCTTCACGTGTTCAGGAATGAGGATACAGCATTTCTTGACATGCCGGGGCAGTTTGCCTCCTCCCTTAACGTTATAGGCAAGCAGAAATCACTTCTCCTTATCACAAGCATAGTGCGGACACTGCAGGAAAACTTTTCGCCCGTATCGGAAGTAAGATTCCTGCTCGACTCAAAGTCTCCCAGCAACGGCGGAATTGTAGACCTCTCATCAGTATGGAAGCTCCCGCAAAAATCATGACATTCACAAAATTAATCATAGCGACAGGAAATCAGAACAAGTACAGGGAGTTCACCGAGATAATACGCGGAGTAGCGGGTGAAAATTTTGCTGATGAGATAATTTTTGCCCCTGAAATTTCGCGGATGATTGTTGACGAGACCGGGAAGACTTACGCCGAAAACGCTATGCTGAAGGCTCGCGCATGGGCTGAATATTCCGGGCTTCCGTGCCTTGCTGATGACTCCGGGCTTGAGGTTGACGCGCTTGACGGTGCGCCGGGTCTGTATTCCGCAAGAGTGATTCAGGGCGGGGACTCGGATAAAGTTTCGTGGCTTCTCGGTCAGCTTGAAGGAGTCGCGAAAAGGTCGGCAAGATTCGCCGCGGCATTATGCTTGTGCGTTCCGGGAGAATATACGCTCATCACGGAAGGAGAATGCCGGGGGAATATCACCGAGTCAGCAAGAGGCTATGACGGATTCGGCTATGACCCTGTATTTTTGCCGGACGGCTACAATCAGACATTCGCGGAATTGTCCGGCCATGTCAAGAATAATATCTCCCACAGGGCAGACGCATTCAGGAAAATACAGCTTGCCGTTCAGAAATAATCCCAAGAAATTTATGAGTGAGACAACGTTCGATGATGTTCTTTTCGGGAGCGTGAGAATGATACAGCCCCTCACAGGCCCGCGTGTGAACATGGACACGGTTTTATTGTCGGCGTGGGTGAAAGTCCGCTCAGGGACGCACGAGATATTAGAGGCCGGGTGCGCGTCCGGGGCGGTGTCTCTGATACTCGCACAGCGTTACGGGAATATTCATGTTACAGGAGTCGACATTCAGCCGGAATTAGTGAGGATAGCCGAAATCAACGCGGAGAATAATAATCTTTCAGGCAGGGTGAAATTCATTGCGGGAGATTTCCGCGTGAAGAGTCTTCTGCCTTCCGGGAAATTTGACGCTCTCGTGATTAATCCGCCGTATTCGTCCGTCATGGCCGGGCGTGAAAGCCCCGATGAGTCACGAACGTCAGCCCGTCTTGAAGTCTCATGCGCCCCTGATGATGTCGGAGAATTAGCGCGGAGAGTCCTCAAGAGCCGGGGGAGACTCTTTGCGGTGTTCGCAAGTTTGAGGCTTGACGGATTTTTGTCGGCAATGAGAAATCACCGCATAATACCCAAGAGACTGCGCCCCGTTTACCCGGATATAAATCACAATTCCGGGATATTCCTACTTGAGTGCGTGAAGGACGGCGGAGAAGGACTCAGCCTGCTTCCCCCGCTTTATGTGAGGGACGGGAGCGGGAATTATACATCCGAAATCCTGAAGGCGTACCAGCCTGACGGAAATATATAGGGAGGCTCTATTTACATTATGTACGAGGCATTAGCATTAGGCGCACTGTTATTTATTTTACGCAAACTTAATGAGGCGGGAGTCCCGAAAACCGCGCTGAATATTTTTGCGGTGATTCTGATTTTGTGGCTTGCGCTGGGATTCGCTGCGGGATTTGATTTCAGAAACGCGGAATATGACTTTTTCCCCTATCATTTTGCGGAGATTGTACGCGCCCTGAATATGAATGTCATTATCATTACGCTTTACGGTTTTATTGCGTTCCTTCTTGTGTGCATTGCTGCGAGATTCGCGCCGTTCACGAAACAGAAAGCATTATGCTCCGTCATTCTTATGATTATTGTTACGGTCTACAGCATGTGGGAGGCGTATAACATTCAGCCGAGATATATTACAGTCCCGACAAAGAAACTTCCCGCAGGCACGGACAGAATCAGAGTCGCGTTCCTTGTTGACGTTCATATAGGCGGAGTATCGACTCTGAATCATCTTGAGCGGGTCATGAAAATTGTCTCAGACGCAAGCCCGGATATAGTGATGCTTGGCGGTGATATTCTTGACGGGGATATGTCATGCAGGAAGCAGGAGCTTGAATTACTGCGTGAGGCGGCGAAAAATGCGCGTTACGGAGCTTTTGCGGTCAACGGGAATCACGAGCATTATATTATTCTTGATGTGAATGTTGAAGGCGTTATCCGTGAATGCGGCTATGACCTTCTCATAAACGAGCGCAGGGAGACTCACGGCATTACGGTTTTGGGACTCGATGATGTCAAATACGGCTGGATTCGGCCATACCTCAAGCCGGAAGACAAAGAAAGATTCGTCCTCCTCCTGAAACACCGCCCCGGAGTCCCGAATGACGCGGACGGAAATTTTGACCTCATGCTTTCGGGGCATACTCACGGGGGGCAGTTCTGGCCGCTGGGCTACTTCAAGAACATGGCACTCCACAGCCGGCAGGGTCTCACACAGAAAGCCGGGGGATATGTCTACGTCAGCAACGGTGCCGGGTTCAACCAGGCCGCAATGAGATTGTTTGTTCCGCCTGAAGTTACGATTGTTGATATTGTGCGGGAAAAATAATGCCGCTGACTCTAGTCCCGACCCCGATCGGGAATCTTGAAGATATAACTTTGCGTGCGCTCCGTGTCCTTCGTGAGGCCGACATTATAGCCTGCGAGGACACGCGGACTTCATCAATCTTTCTTCAGCACTACGACATTCACAGGCCGCTGACATCATTTCACATTCACAACGAGAACGACAAACTTCCCTTCCTCCTGCAAAAACTCCGGGAGGGGGCAAATATCGCGGTGATTTCTGACGCAGGGACTCCGGGAATCTCCGATCCGGGATGGATATTATTGCGCCGGGCGATAGATGAGGGACTCCCCGCCGATGTTCTCCCCGGCCCGAACGCCGTAATACCTGCCGTGCTTCTGTCGGGACTCAATCCTCAGCCGTTCATGTTCATGGGATTCCCGCCTGAGAAACACGGGGAGAGAGTCAGACTCTTTGAGGGCGTGAAGGATTTTGCCGGGACATTATGCTTTTACGTCTCACCGCACAAAATAGCGAGGGACATTGCCGACATGCTTCAAGTTTTCGGGGACAGGGACTCGGCGTTAGTGCGGGAAATCAGCAAGGTGTACCAGGAGACTATACGCGGGACTCTGAATGACATTCTCGCGAAAATTAATGACGGCGTGAAAGGTGAATTAGTGCTTGTGATTTCGGGCTGTAATTCTGAGGGCATTAATGACTCATGGAAGGAAGAAGCCCGCTCAATGTATGAGTCCGGCCTAAGCGTGAAGGATATTGCCTCGTCAGTCTCAGAAAGATTCGGAGTCCCTAAGAATGACATAAAGAAATATATATTGTCAGAGTCGCGCTTAACGTGATTTTTTGCGTATATATGAGTAAAATATACCCCGTAAAAATTACAGGAAGGAAAAATAGATTTTGGATCAGGAAAAAGTATACTCGGTAAGAATCGGAGCGGAAGAACTCGTGTTCAGGACAGGACACGCGGCAAAGCAGGCAAACGGAGCCGTCATAGCTTCTCACGGTGATACGGTCATGCTCTCAACGGCCTGCATGTCTGACACAGCAAGGACAGGAATAGACTTCTTCCCGCTCGTAGTCGACTATGAAGAGAGATATTACGCGGCAGGGAAAGTTCCGGGAGGGTTCATTAAGCGTGAGGGGAAACCGGCGGACTCGGCTATATTAGGCTCAAGAGTCGCTGACAGGGCTATACGCTCTCTTTTTGCTGACGAAATGCGGAACGATGTGCAGATAGTGAACACCGTGCTTGCTATGGATCAGGTGTACCCCCCGAACATTCTCGGCATAAACGCGGCAAGCGCGGCTCTCTCAATCTCAGGAATCCCCTGGGGTGGCCCCGTTGGAGCTGTCAGAATCGGACTCATCGGCGGAAATTTAGTCGTCAACCCGACAGAAAAGCAGATGCTTAACTCCATGCTGAATCTTATTGTCGCCGGCCATGATGACGGCATAACAATGGTAGAGTCAGGGTCGTATGAAGTCTCAGAGGAATTACTTGTTGACGCTTTAGAGCTTGCACACAATGAGATACGGAAGATTATAGCCCTCTTCCGCAGAATGAAGGACGAAATCGGGAAGCCTCAGCTTGAAATAGAACTGCCCGAAAAACTGCCGGAGATAGACGAATGGATACGCGAGAATTTAGACGGCGAAATAGACTCAGCAGTCAGAATCCATGAGAAGAAGCCCCGCGAGAAGAAAATCAATTCAGTGAAAGACACGGCCAACGAACATTTCAGCGAACTAATCAAAGAAGACCCAGCGAAAGAAGAATACATAAGCGCGTACATTGACAGCAGAGTGAAGGCCATAATGCGCGGGATAATCATCAATGAGCATATACGGGTTGACGGCAGGAAGATGGATCAGATTCGCCCGATAACGTGTGAGATTGGAGTCCTCCCGAAAGTACACGGCTCTGCGATATTCACACGCGGCGAGACTCAGTCATTGGCCACAACAACGCTCGGCATGATCGGCGAGGATGACCAGATTCAGGACGGCATAAAGCTGAATGAGCCTGCGAAAAGATTCCTGCTACACTACAACTTCCCGCCGTATTCTGTCGGAGAAGTCAGAGCGATTCGCGGACCTGGACGGCGTGAAATCGGGCACGGGGCATTAGCGGAGAGAGCATTATTGCCCGTGATACCGTCTGAGGAGGAATTTCCGTATGTTATCCGCGTTGTGTCGGACATATTAGAGTCGAACGGCTCAAGCTCACAGGCAAGTATCTGCGGCGGAAGTCTGTCAATGATGCACGCAGGAGTCCCGATTCGCTGCCACGTTGCCGGAATCGCAATGGGACTCATCAAAGAGGGCGACAAAGTTCAGATTCTCACAGACATACAGGGACTAGAGGATCATTACGGGGATATGGATTTCAAGGTAGCCGGGACAAGGGCAGGGGTTACGGCTCTTCAGATGGACAACAAAGCCGGAGGAATTACCCGCGAGATTCTCGAAAAGGCATTAGGGCAGGCAAGGCGGGCAAGATTCCAGATACTTGAAGAAATGGAAGCCGTTATCCCGGTTCCGAACAAGATTTCACCTGACGCACCGAGAATAATATCGTTCGAGATTGACCCGGACAAGATACGCGACGTAATCGGCTCAGGCGGCAAGGTTGTACGGAGCATTACACAGCGCACGGGCGTGAAAATGAATATCGAGGATGACGGAGTAATCACGATTTCCGGGCCGACAATGGCGCAGGTTGAGGACGCTCACGCAATCGTCATGGCATTAACGCGGGAGCTTGCGCCGGGCGAGGTGTATTACGGGACTGTTACGCGGATGGTGAATTTCGGCGTGTTCGTGGAATGCCTGCCGGGGAAAGAAGGACTCCTCCACATCAGCGAGGTAAGCACAGCCAGAGTCCCAAGAGTCGAGGACGTATTCAAGCCTGGCGACAGGGTGCTAGTCATGGTGAAGGAAATTGACGAGCAGGGCCGGGCGAATCTCACAAGGCGCAGGATTATGGCGAATGAGGACAAAATCAGGTCAGCCGGACTCGCTTATGCCCTCCCTGACGAACGAGAGCGCGACAATCTCATCACGACTCTTGCCTCCCGTGAAAGGGGCTACGGCAGCTTCTCCATGCGCGACAGAATGGGCGGTGTTTCCTCAGCGACAAAATATCTTGAGCGGGGCTACTCCTCCAACCGCGCCACAAGGAACGATTACGACCGCGAGGGGCGCGGAAGGCGCGACAGGGGCAGGAGGGATTATTGATGCCGGACGAAATCACCGTGAAGATAAAGCGCGAGGCCAACACGATAGCCATACCCGAATACGCGACTCCGGGGTCTGCGGGTGTTGACCTTTGCTCTATGAAGTACTGCATGATTAAGCCGGGCGAAATGGCGTTAATCTCAACGGGGATATATCTCGAAATCCCTGAAGGCTACGAGGGTCAGATACGCCCCCGCAGTGGCCTTGCCATGAACAGCCGAATAATCATCCCGAACAGCCCGGGAACAATCGACTCCGATTACCGCGGGGAGATTCGAGTCCTGCTGCTGAACATGGGCGAGGATCCGTTCACATTGAGATTCGGCGACAGGATAGCGCAGCTTGTGTTTGTGCCTGTAGCGCGGGCAAAATTTCAGGAAGTCAAAGAACTGTCAGCGACAAAACGCGGGGCAGGCGGTTTCGGCAGTACAGGAACGAGATAAATTTTTCCCCTTCATGAGAACGTGAGGGGGATTTTTGTTGAGTTTTTTTGCGCTATAATTCCGCGTGAGGTGATATTTTACATGAAAAAACTTTTTACGCTGGTCATGTTATTGGCGGTTATGTGCGTTTTTGGTGAGCCTTCATTCGCAAAAGCACCGGACAAGGACATCATCATCCTGTACACAAACGATGTTCATTGCGGAGTCGATGAGAATATCGGCTATGCAGGCTTTGCGTTTTGTGCTGACGAGGTGCGGAAAGAATCCCCGTATGTTACTCTTGTTGACGCGGGAGACTGGGCGCAGGGCGGTACAATCGGCGCGATCTCGCAGGGGCGTTACATCCTCGAAATCATGAACGCAGTCGGGTATGACATAGCGGTGCCGGGAAATCATGAGTTTGATTACAACTGGAGTCAGTTCGAGAATTTCGCAAAGAATCTCAAGTGCGGATTCATTTGCTGCAACCTGAGAGACCTGCGGACGGGTGAATTAGTCTTCAAGCCCTACAGGATTTTAACGTACGGCGATGTGAAAGTCGCTTTTGTCGGAGTCGCTACTCCTGAGTCAATTACTACATCAACTCCCTATTACTTCATGGACGAGAATGGGAAATACATCTACGATTTTGACGGCGAGCATACCGGGCAGAAGCTCATAGCCTCGATACAGAAAGCCGTTGACTCAGCCAGGGCTGAAGGTGCTGACTACGTTATTGTTGTCGGGCATCTCGGCGAGTATGACGACGTTGTAGATGTATGGGCTGTTCCGTTTATTGCGCCGCGAACAAAGGGAATCGATGTGTTCATTGACGGTCATTCGCATGAGATTACGCCGTCTCTTGTCTTCAAGAACGCAGAAAGCAAAGACGTAATAGTTACTCAGACAGGAACGAAATTAAACAATGTCGGAAAGCTCACAATCAGCAAAGAAGGCAGAATCACTACAGAGCTTATTAACAAAGTTGACGGAAAAGACGCGAAAATCACCGCGCTCATCAACGAGAAAAAAGCCATCCTCGAAAGTACATTGAGCAAACGTCTCAGTCATACGAGCTTTGATCTTCTTGCAAAGGACGAAAAAGGAAACTGGCTTGTGAGGAACAGCGAGACGAATTTATGCAACCTCATAACAGATGCCTTCCTCGATTCAGCAAAGAAGACAAAGACAGGAAAAGCGGATATAGCTGTCAATAATGCAGGAGGCTTCCGGACGGACATCAAAGCAGGCGAGATAACGTACAGCGATGTGTTGGGCGTTCTCCCCTTCAACAACACCGTGTGCATCTGCGAAGTGCCGGGGCAGAGTCTTCTTGACGAACTCGAACTCGGAGCGCAGTCTCTTCCCGACAATAACGGCGGATTTCTTCACGTTTCGGGAATGACATACACGGTCGACTCATCAATCCCGACTCCTGTTATCGTTGACGACAAAAATATGCTCGTTGCGGTTTCGGGCGACAGGAGAGTCAGAGACGTGAAAGTGAACGGCGAACCGCTTGACCCCGCGAAAATGTACAAGGTCGTATCAACAAGCTACGTTCTTTACATGAATGGCGACGGGCATATGTTCAGGGGCGCAAAAGTAATCGAGCCTGACTACATAGCCTATGACCAGACATTAGCAAACTACGTGAAACAGTTTGAGACTCTCCCGGAGAAATACAGAAACGCAGAAGGGCGAATCAAATTCGTGAAGTAAGAAAACTTTTCCCCCCTTGCAGAAAATGTGAGGGGGATTTTTTTTTCAGCAACAACCGCAAAATTTCTCATTCATACCTTGCCTGAATGCACTAAAATATTACCCATCAATCCACAAATTACCACTGCAAATTCTGACTGCGATTTTTCCGTGAGACTCTCAGCGGGGGCTTGAGGCTCCGTGAAAATTCCGGCCATGTTTGCAGGAAGAGTCATCAGCAAAAACTTTCACACACAGGAGGAATCATTTGACATGTTTACACCTGGACCGATATTAGGCGAGTTTTTCGGGACGCTCGTCCTTGTGGTATTCGGAGACGGCAATGTAGCAAACCTCGTACTCAAAGACTCAAAGGCTAACGGCTCAAACTGGGTACATATCTGCTGGGGCTGGGCTTGGGCAGTAGGACTCGGAGTTTTCGCGGCCAATGGTCTCGGCTCACCTCAGGGCGACCTGAATCCCGTCGTAACAGTCGCAAAGACTCTCGCGGGGACTTACGGCTCATGGGCTGAGGCTTTCGGGATAATCATCGCTCAGATGTGCGGAGGGTTCTGCGGTGCCGTTGTAGTGTGGCTTGCGTACCTAGATCACTGGAAGGGGTCAGACCCTAGCGCACAGCTCGGTGTATTCTGCACAGCACCCAACAAGAGCGAGAAAGACAGGAGTCTCCCGTGCTGCTTCCTGACTGAGGCAATCGCGACATTCTTCCTTGTTACGCTGATTATGTGCGTGTTCTCTGAGGGAGTTGCGACAAAGGCAGGCTTCACGCCCGGAGTCGGTACTTTCCTCGTTGCGGGCATAATTTACGGACTCGGCGCGGCTCTCGGAGGGCCTACAGGCTACGCGCTCAACCCCGCAAGAGACCTTTCACCGAGAATCGCTCACTTTGTACTCCCGATACCCGGAAAGAGGGACTCGGACTGGGCATATTCATGGGTTCCTGTAGTCGGGCCGTTAGTGGGAGCGGTTGCGGCGTACTTCTTCTGCCACGCCTGCGGAATAATGTAGCGTAAATTCACCAAAGCCCCCGCAGTTTTCACACACAGGAGTCGGAACAATGATATTCAAGCTATTCGGAAAAAAGAAAGAAGAAAGCGCACCTTCAGAAACGAAACAGGAGGAGAAAATATCAATGTCAGGCAAAAAATATGTAGCCGCGATTGACCAGGGAACAACAAGCACGCGCTGTATGCTTTTCACGAAAGACGGAAAGCCCGCCGGATCATATCAGATGGAGCATGAACAGATTTTCCCTCATCCCGGCTGGGTCGAACATAACGCGATGGAAATATGGAGCCGGACTCAGGACGTTATCCGCGGGGCATTGAACGCCGTCAACGCTTCACCTGACGAAATCGCCGCCGTAGGAATCACGAATCAGCGCGAGACAACGGTAGTGTGGGACAAAGCAACAGGCAAGCCGATATACAACGCAATTGTGTGGCAGTGCACAAGGACTCAGGACTTCTGCGCGGAATGGCTCAAGAAACCCGGCTGGAGTCAGAACGAGAAAGGCGAGGGAAAAGTCAAAGACATCACTGGCCTTCTGATTAACCCGTATTTCTCCGGGACAAAGATCCGCTGGATTCTCGACAACGTTCCCGGAGCGCGTGAGAAAGCCGAGAAGGGAGAATTATTATTCGGCAACACAGACACGTGGCTCATCTGGAATCTTACGGGCGGAGTCAACGGCGGAGTCCATGTAACAGACGTGTCGAACGCCTCGCGTACCCTCCTCATGAATATTGAGACGTGCGAATGGGACAAGACGATGATGGATGAGCTGAAAGTTCCCGCGTCAATGCTGCCCAAGATTATGCCGTCAAGCTCGGTATACGGCTACACGACAGAGTCCGGGCCTTTCGGGGCAAAAATTCCTGTTGCGGGCGATTTGGGAGATCAGCAGGCGGCTTTGTTCGGCCAGGCGTGTTTGAGCGAGGGCGAAGCGAAAAACACATACGGCACAGGCTGCTTCATGCTCATGAACATAGGCGACAAACCGATTCCCTCAAAGAATGGACTCCTCACGACAGCGTTCTATTCACGCGAGAAGGGGAAATGCTATTACGCTCTCGAAGGGTCAATAGCGATTGCGGGTGCTGCGATTCAGTGGCTGCGCGATAATCTCAAGATGGTAGATGACGCGCCTGTAACGGAATATTACGCGGGGAAAGTGAAAGACTCCGCCGGAATATATTTCGTCCCTGCGTTTTCGGGACTCTTTGCGCCTTACTGGGACATGACAGCAAGAGGGGCGATTGTCGGATTAACGCGCTACGTCCGCAAAGAACACATTATCCGTGCGACTCTTGAGAGTCTCTGCTATCAGACCCGTGATGTCATTGAGGCGATGGAGAAAGACTCCGGCAAAAAACTCACAGCCCTGAAGGTTGACGGCGGTGCGGTCGTGAATAATCTGCTCATGCAGTTACAGGCGGATATTCTCGGAGCAGATGTTGTCCGGCCTGTAGTGAATGAGACAACAGCATTAGGCGCGGCATATGCTGCGGGACTCGCCGTAGGTTTCTGGAAAGATGAGGGCGACATTCGCGCGAACTGGGCGCAGGATCACAAGTTTACGCCTGAGCTTGAAGCCTCCGAACGCGAGAAAGCCTATGCAGGGTGGAAGAAAGCTATAGAGAAGTCAAGAGCGTGGACGGACTAATTCCGCAATAAACAGCAGAGATGAACAATACCCCCCTGCCTTTATGGCATCCCTCCTGCGTAAGGGGGGAACACAAGGGGGGTTTGTTATAGGGAGGGAAAATTTTTGTATGACATTGTGATAATCGGCGCAGGCATAACAGGAGCTTCAATAGCCCGCGAGCTGTCAAAATATCACGTGAAAATCGCCGTAATCGATAAAGCGTCAGAACTCCCCGCAGGAGCTTCACGCGCTAACAGCTCAATGATACACGGAGGATTTGACGACAAGCCCGGAACAGTCAAAGCAAAATTCTGCGTTCCCGGCAATAAATTATGGCACAAGCTCAAAGATATTCTTGACGTTCATTTGGACGAATGCGGGTCTTACGTCTGCGCTTTCAATGATGACGAAACAAAGCACCTTGAAGAATTGCTACAGCAGGGAAAAGCTAACGGCTCTGCGGGAGTCGAAATAATTTCCGGCGATGAGTTACGCAAGAAAGAACCGAACGTTTCACCCGACATTGTTGCGGCTCTGTGGTCTCCTGAAGCGGGAATCATCAATAACTTTGAGGCCGTAAACGCAATGATAGAGAGCGCACGAATCAACGGGGCTGAATTGTTCCTTGAGACAACAGCAACGGGCCTCCTTCTTGATGACGCGGGGAACATTCGCGGAGTGTCAACAAACAGGGGCGACTTCACCGCAAAAATTGTGATTAACGCGGGCGGTGTACATTCGGGCGAGATTGCTTCATGGGCGGGCGATAACTCGTTCAGAATCATTCCGACAAAGGGAGAATATTTTTTGCTTGACCGTGCGACAAAAGGATTCATTCACAGCTTCCTTTTCTCCTGCCCGTCAAAAGCCGGAAAAGGAATCACCGTTTTGCAGACAGCAGAAGGAAATCTCATGTCAGGCCCTACAGCAACAGAGCAGCTTGACCCGGAAGACAGGTCAACTACCCCGGAGGGACTCGCGGAAGTCCTCAAAGGTGCGCGGCGACTCGTGCCAAATTTCCCCGTCAACATGAACATTACGACATTCGCAGGAGTCCGGGCTAATACAGAGTCGGGGGATTTCGAGATTTCAGCGTTGAAGAGTCCCCGCGGATTCGTCAACGTCGCCGGAATAAAGTCCCCCGGCTTCACATCAGCACCCGCAATAGCAGAGTACATAGCCGAATTGCTGAAGGAAGAATTTTCCGACATCGTAACATTTTCACCAAACGAAAAATTTATCCCCGAACGCCGGAATATTCCCCGCTTCCTGTACATGGACATGGCCGGGCGCAAGGCATTGGCGGAAAAAGACTCGTCTTACGCTCAGATTGTGTGCAGGTGCGAGACAGTAACAGAAGGGCAAGTGTTAGAGGCAATACGCAGAGGAGCGCGCACAGTCTCAGCCGTAAAGATGATGACACGCGCAGGAACGGGAAGATGTCAGGGAGGCTTCTGCTGTCCGAGAGTCGCCGAAATATTATCCCGTGAGCTGAATATACCGCTTGACGAAATCACGAGGCACGGCGGGGAGTCAAAACTTCTTGCCGGGAAGACAAAAGAATTTCTGCTGAAGGAGGCTGTGTCTGAATGAGTGAAAAAATTGACGTGTTAATCATCGGGGCAGGGCCTGCAGGAGTCGCGGCGGGAATCGGCGCAAAGCGTGAAGGGGCTGAAAATGTCGTAGTGATTGAGCGTGATTGGGACTTGGGCGGAATATTGCAGCAGTGCATTCACCCGGGATTCGGTCTGCGGACGTTCAAAGAGGAGCTGACCGGGCCGGAATACATGCACAGATTCATTCAGCAGGCACACGAGGCGGGAGTCGAATTTCGCACAAATACGATGGTATTTCAGATTGATGCCCCATCTTTACCCCCCTTTAATTCCCCCCTTGGCAGGGGGGACGAGAGAGTCGCCGGGGTTCTCGCCTCCCCTGTGCAAGGGGAGGTGGCCGAAGGCCGGAGGGGTCGCAACATCGCACAAGGAGAGGTGTCCGAAAGCCGGAGGAGTCGTAGCGGTGTTACCGTGTGGACAATGAACAAAGAGCGCGGAATCGAGTCGCTTAACCCGTCCGCAATTGTCCTCACAATGGGCTGTCGCGAGCGTCCCCTAGGCGCAATCCGAATCCCCGGAACACGCCCAGCAGGAATCTACACAGCCGGGACTGCTCAAAGATTCGTCAACATGGAAGGCTACATGCCGGGAAAACGTGCGGTGATTCTCGGTTCGGGCGACATAGGGCTAATCATGGCGCGGCGAATGATCTGGGAGGGCGCAACGGTTGAAGGTGTCTACGAGGTAATGTCATGGCCGGGCGGATTAAGGCGCAACATTGCTCAGTGCCTCGACGATTACGGGATACCATTCCATTTGCGGACGACTGTAACACGCATTCACGGCAACGACAGGCTAGAGGGCGTTACGGTCGCAGAAGTTGACGATCATATGACACCGATAGCCGGGACAGAACGCTACGTAGAGTGTGATACGCTCCTGCTTGCCATCGGGCTTATACCTGAGAACGAGTTATCCCGCATGGCCGGAGTCGAAATTCACCCCGTAACGGGCGGGCCTGTCGTGAATGATTTATTGCAGACGAGTAACCCCGCAATATTCGCCGCCGGAAATGTCGTTATCGTCTATGATCTTGTCGACAACGTAAGCGACGAGGGACTAATAGCCGGAGCGAACGCCGCAAAATTCGCCGCCGGGAAAATTTCACCGTCAGCAAGAATCCCGGTCAAAGGCGGGGAAAATGTCAGGCTATATTCTCCGCAAATTGTTACGGGCGAAACTGACGCAACAATCTTCATGCGCGTAACTCATCCCATAGAGGAAGCGTGCAGGGTCTTTGCTGTCTGTGATAACGGGGCGGAATTATATTCGCAGAGACTGAGATATGCCCGACCCGGCGAAATGAACGAGGTTAGAATCAATGCGGAAAAATTGCGCGGAGCAGGAAAAGTTTCAGGCATAACGATAGATATACAGGCGGTGAAAAAATGAGCAGTGAGAGAAAATTTATCTGCGTTTCATGCCCTTTAGGGTGCGGCTTAACCGTAACGCTTGATGATTCGGGCGAGGCCGTGAAAGTTGAGGGCAACACTTGCCCAAGGGGTGAGAGTTACGCCCGCTCGGAAGTGAAAGATCCCCGGCGCGTTTTCGCGTCAACCGTGAGAGTCAGCGGAGGAAAGCTCCCTGTATGCCCCGTAAGAAGCAAAACTCCCGCTCCAAGGGGAAAACTTTTCGACATCGCCAGGGCTGTGGCAGGTCTGAACGTTGAAGCTCCCGTGAAAATCGGACAGGTATTAATTCACAATGTCTGCGGGACTGATGTCGATATTGTAGCAAGCAGAGATTTAGAGGCCGCAAAATTCTGAATGAACGAGAAGTAATCCCGCAAAGAAAAAACCGGCAGACCCCCTCGCGAGACCTGCCGGAAAATTTTTCCCCCTACCTTGAGCCTAAATATTTTCGGAAGAATGCTTCAAGCTCCCTGTAGAAATCAAATCTGTTCTCCTCGTTGTGAAAGCCGTAGCCCTCGTTGTCTTTCACCATGTATACGACTTCTTTGCCCGTCTTCCTCACAGCCTCGACAATCTGATCTGACTCGGCCTTGTTGACTCTTGGGTCATTAGCACCCTGCGCCACAAAAAGCGGTATCCTTATATTTTCCGCGTGGAAAACCGGCGACACTTCCCGCAGTAATTCTTTGTCGGCTGAAGGATCCCCTATCATTTCGTGCTCCATCTCAATAAACGGCTTCCAGTACGGCGGAATACTCTCAAGAAGCGTGAAGAGGTTCGACGGCCCTACATAGCTCACCGCACAGGCATATAGATACGGCGTGAATGTTGCCCCCGCAAGCGCGCTGTAACCCCCGTAGCTGCACCCGTAAATAGCCAGCCTCGAACGGTCTGCGATGCCCTCGTTCACCGCCCACTGCACACCGTCTGTAACGTCTTCCTGCATTTTTCGCCCCCACTGCTTGAAGCCGGCCTGCCAGAATGATTTACCGTAGCCCGTTGACCCCCGGAAATTCACCTGAAGCACAGCGATTCCCCTGTTGGCGAGAAATTGTGCCTCCGAGTCAAATCCCCATGTGTCGCGCCCGCTCGGCCCTCCGTGCGGAATCACTACAAGCGGAAGATTTTTCGCCTCAACACCTGCAGGCAGAGTAATATATCCGTGTATCGTGAGGCCGTCCCGCGCCGTGAAAGTTATTGCCTTCATCGGGGACATATGCTCAGGCTTAATCCACGGGGAAAGGTCAGAAAGTTTCATCACCGAATTGTCCCGGCGGTCAAAAAGATAATACGCTCCGCGAGTCCTGTCGCTGTATGTCCTGACAATATATCGCTGTTCATCGTCATCACAGTCAACAGCAGCCGCTTCAAGTCCCGGAAAAAATTCGTCAAGAGTCTTCTGCAACTCTTCCCGCTCAGTGTCGAAAAATTTATAGTGCCTCCTGTCTGTCGTGTAGGTTACGCCCGTTATGATTTTTCGCTTCTTTGAGTGCATTATCCCGCCTGCGTCAACTTCATCATGTGAAAATATAAGGTCAAGAGTTTTCCCCGTCTCAGGATCATATGTATATATTGCGGCTTTGTCGGTGCTGAGATTCGAGACTACATACATCAGTTTGTTGTCATAGGCGAAAAGTGCGGGCGAAAATGTTTCCTTGAAGTTAAGCGTCATAAGCTCGCGAAATTCCTGCGACTCGTCCGTGCGGTATAACAATGTCTCGTTCACACCGTCAGTGCGGGCGGCGACTCTGAGTTTTCCGTCATGATCTGTCATCCATCCGGTGATGTTTCCGGGATTTTTTGCGAGTAGCTCAAGCTCTCCCGTCATAATGTTACAGCGGTAAACGTCAAAAACTTCCGGGTTGTCCCTGTTCATGCCAATCAGCATGTGAATGGGATCGTCTTCAAGATCGTCAAGCACTCCCGCTTTCACCTTGTCGAACGGCGTTAAGTCTCTCGGCTCTCTTCCGTCAATGTCTGTGATATAGAGATGGTAATTTTCATCCCCGCCCGTGTCCTGCGCGAACACTATTTTTCCGTTTCCCTTCCAGAAAAATCCGGCTATGTCGCGTTCTGTGGCTGACGTGATTCGCTTCTCTGTCCCTGTCGAAATCTCACGGACATAGACATTCATACGATGCTGCCACGGACGCGCAAAGGCTAACCATTTTCCGTCAGGCGAAATCGAGAAGGCAGAATTTTCCGGGTTCCTGAAGAAATCTTCCATCGGCAAAAGGGGAGGCACCGCGGCGAAAGCGCAGACGGCCGGCATTGCGACAAACAAAGCTGCGAGGACAAATAATATTCTCATGGATAAGGATCTCCCTTCAATGGAATTTTCGCGATTGATTGTATCATGGCCGCGTAAAACATTCCTGCTTTGTATTAGAATATTTCACGGTAATGAATTTCATGAGGAGGGGAAAAATTTGCAGGATAATATTTCTGTTTACCCCGTAAAAGTTTCAAGTGCTGAAGATGTCATTAAAATTTGCGCGAAAATCGGAACAGACTCCGGCGCATTATCGTACTTAGTCCCAAAAGCAAATATCATTCACATTTACGCCGAGAGAGTCGACTACAGAGCGGCGAATTTCGTCAAGCAGGAAATGTTATCACGCGGGGGAGATTGTGCGGTCGGGAAACATGTCATTGACGGCAAGACAGATTACAGCGACATTTTCATAATGGGTACGGAAAAGCAGATAACGAGTCTCACGGAGAAAATGACGGCCATGAATATATGGGGGATTCCTGCACTGCGTGAGAAAATCGCGGGCATAATGAGGAACATAAAGCGGGGAAAATGGGAGATAATCTCGCCGAATGGACGCAAAATAATTCTTGGCCGGAAGACGCGGTTAATGGCCATTCTGAATCTCACGCCGGACTCGTTTCACCCTGAGAGCCGGACGGATGAGCGCGGAATAATTGAGCGTGCCGGGAAATTTCTTGACGATGGAGCGTACATTCTTGATGTCGGAGCGGAGTCGACAAGGCCGGGGGCGAGTCCAGTCTCAGAATCTGACGAGGCCGGAAGATTACTGCCTGCCCTGCGAGCTTTGCGGCGCGAGTTTCCAGAGGCGTTAATCTCTGTCGACACATACAAGGCTGAAATTGCGCGTCTCTCTGCGGGTGAAGGTGCTGACATCATCAACGACATAAGCGGCTTCAGTTTCGACTCGGACATGGCCGGAACAATAGCCGGACTCGGTATCCCCTATGTATTGTCGCACATAACCGGGACTCCGTCAGACATGGCCGGATATGAGTCGCACGAAAATATTTTAGGCGAGATGGATAAATATTTTGCGGAAAAACTTTCGGAGCTTGAATCCGCCGGGGTCAAACGGGAAAACGTGATACTTGACCCGGGATTAGGTTTCGGGAAATCTGCCGGGGATAATTTCACCGTGCTGAAGAATATTGAGAGCCTTGCGGGATTCGGGCTTCCTGTGATGATTGGGCATTCGCGGAAGAGATTCACGGGGGGGCTTTCGGGGACTCTCGGTGTTACGGCGATGATGGCGGGAAGGGTGAGCCTCCTGCGGGTTCATGATGTTGCGGGGAATATGGAGGCTCTGAGAGTCGCGGAGGGGATTAACGGCGCGTGAGGCGATATTTCAGGCGGTAAAATATATCCCTGAGAACGAGTTTTGCGGATGATATTGCTTCGGGAAGAACGTTAAATATTTTCCGTATGTTTCTGCTGAAGAGCCTGTATTCAGGGGCTGAGATTTTCGCGCGGGCTGATATTGCGTCAATTAATTCTTCACGGCTGCTGTTTTCGCCCCATGCGCTGTGAGTATAATACTTCCAGTAAAGAGTCTGGCTCGGATGGCCTGAAATTTCCCAAGGTTTTACTGCTCCGGCAAAATGAAGCACAGAGTTTTCTGTTATGCCTCCCGGATTTGTCCCGCTAATGACATTGAAACGGCTGTCTATAATTTTTATTGAGCCGCGGAAAATGCTGTTGTATGCGTCCTGATCCGGGCATGAGGCGTTATGTATATGCTTTCGGAGCCATTCAGCCGTAATAATATCCTGAGCCGCCAGCCTGAACAATGAACCGACAGTGAAACTTCTGCTGATAGATTCTGGGATATTCCTGCCAAGCCCTGCCATTTGCCGCGTAACATCGTGAAGCTCAAGACCCTGCGAATATTTTTCCGCTGTCCGTATGAATTTCTGCCTGTTGTCGTCTGTGAGTGTGTCGTCATGTAGAATGTGAACTGTAACTTTGCTGTGAGTGTTCTCGAAAATTTAAGTCATTGTGACTCCGGCGTGCTGTGAATACGTGCCTGAAGGATCATATACCGCCAGCACTATGTGAATTACGTCATCTGATTTTGGGCATGAATCAGCGTTGGGCGTTGGGCGTTGGGCGTTTATATCCACAATATTCCGTCAATGTCAATATCTCCTTTCTGATGAATGGCGAAATTATAGCAGAGAAATCTTATATCCCGTATAATTCACACAAACATTCAGGAGGACACAAACATGAAAGGAATCGTACTGGCCGGGGGAAGCGGGACTCGCTTGTACCCTCTGACCCTCGTAACATCAAAGCAATTACTGCCCGTTTACGACAAGCCGATGATATATTACCCGGTATCAATCCTAATGCAGGCAAAAATCCGCGACATTCTCATAATCTCAACGCCCGATGATTTGCCCCGTTTCGAGAAACTTTTAGGCACTGGCGAAAGATTCGGCGTTAAATTCTCGTACAAGGTTCAGCCATCACCTGACGGACTCGCGCAGGCGTTCATTCTCGGAAAGGACTTTATCGGCCATGACACAGCCGCGATGATTCTCGGCGACAATATATTTTCCGGGCAGGGATTGACTCGCCGACTCGCTGAGGCTGTCTCGAACGCCGAATCCGGGAAGGGAGCGACAATTTTCGGCTACTATGTCGATGACCCGGAGCGTTTCGGAATCGTAGAGTTTGACTCACACGGCCGGGCAGTGTCCATTGAGGAGAAGCCCGAACATCCCAAAAGCAATTACGCCGTTACGGGGCTGTATTTCTATGACAACAGGGTGATAGAGTTTGCCGAATCCCTGAAGCCCTCAAAGCGCGGTGAACTCGAAATTACCGACCTCAACAGGATATATCTTGAGCGCGGAGAGCTGAACGTTGAATTACTCGGACAGGGCTTTACGTGGCTTGACACCGGGACTCATGAGAGCCTCGCGGACGCTACGAATTTCGTCAAGACTCTTGAGACTCACCAGCACAGAAAGATAGCCTGTCTTGAGGAAATCGCCTACCTTAACGGATGGATTACCCGCGAAAATGTTATGACGGTCGCAAACCAGCTCAGGAAAAATCAGTACGGGCAGTATTTGATTGACGTTATAGAAGGGAAGTATATCGATGCAAGATAAAATTTTCATCACGGGGGCAAACGGCCAGTTAGGGCGCGACCTTGTTCACGAATTAACCGGGCGCGGAATTTCCTGCGTTGCCTCAGACATTCAGCCGGAATTTTCCGGGGATGAGGAATGCGAATATATCCCCCTCGACATCACGGACTCGGACGCTGTTGACTTGGCCATGAGGAAGTCAGGAGTCTCAAGAGTCATACATTGCGCCGCGTGGACTGCTGTCGACTCTGCCGAGGATGATGCGAACCGGGCAAAAGTTTACGCCGTCAACGTAATCGGCACTGAGAACATCGCAAAAGCCTGCGCGGAACACAATCTCATCATGACATACATCAGCACGGACTATGTTTTTGACGGAACCGGGACAGCCCCCCGAAAGCCTGATGACGAATCATTTTCCCCGCTGAATTATTACGGGTACACGAAATTGCAGGGAGAGTTAGCGGTGAAGAAGTACCTGCAAAAATTCTTCATTGTCCGAATCGCGTGGGTTTTCGGGAAAAACGGAAATAATTTCGTCCGAACAATGCTGAAACTTTCACGGACTCATGACACGCTCCGAGTCGTGAATGATCAGATAGGGACTCCTACATACACTCCCGATTTGGCGCGGCTTCTCGCTGACATTAGCATGACGGATAAATTTGGCATATACCACGCAACGAACGAGGGCGGCTATATTAGCTGGTATGATTTCGCGTGTGAGATATTCCGGCAGTCGGGCGTTAATGTGAATGTGATTCCCGTAACGACTGCTGAATATGGGCTGTCAAAAGCAAAGAGGCCGTATAATTCCCGTCTCGACAAAAGCAAGCTGGTATCATCAGGATTTGAGCCGCTCCCGGACTGGCGGGACGCATTGAGGAGGTATCTGTCAGAATATGAGTCAGATTAGCGTTGAACATAACGCCGGAGGGATTGAGGGACTCTGCGTTATCACACAGACGGTACACGGGGACAAGCGCGGGTATTTCACAGAGACATACAACCGCAGGGACATGGCCGAAGCCGGGCTTGATTACGATTTTGTGCAGGACAACCAGAGCAGCAGCACAAAGGGAGTCCTCCGGGGGCTTCATTTCCAGATACATTATCCGCAGACGAAATTAGTACGGGTAATACGGGGGGCAGTGTATGATGTAGCTGTTGACGTTCGCAGGGGAAGCGCGACATTCGGGAAGTATTACGGAATAATTCTGACGGAGGACAATCACAGGCAGTTTTTGATTCCCAAGGGATTCGCTCATGGCTTCCTTGTTATTTCTGACTTTGCGGAGTTCTGCTACAAGTGCGATGACTACTGGCACCCAAACGATGAGGGCGGGATAATATATTCTGACCCCGATGTAAATATCGACTGGCCTAAAGTTGACGCGCCATTGAACATTATCGAGAGGGACAGCAAATTACCGACATTAAGGGAGGCTGTATTGCCGTGAAAATAATCGTAACCGGGGGAGCGGGCTTTATCGGAAGCAATTTCATTTTCCACATGCTGAAGTCTCACCCTGAAGACAAAATAATCTGTATCGACAAGCTGACATACGCCGGGAATCTCGCTACCCTGAAGGAAGTTATTGCTGAGGGAAAAATATCGTTCTTCCACATGGACATCTGCGACCGTGAGAGGGTATACGGCCTGTTTGAGCGGGAGCGGCCCGACATCGTGGTGAATTTCGCGGCGGAATCTCATGTTGACCGCTCAATAAATGACCCGGGAATTTTCCTGTTCACAAACACGCTTGGGACAGGGGTACTTCTTGACGCTTGCATGAAGTACGGAATAACGCGCTATCATCAGGTAAGCACGGATGAGGTTTACGGGGATTTGCCGCTTGACCGCCCTGACCTGTTTTTCACGGAGGACTCGCCGATTCACACATCATCGCCGTATTCAGCCTCCAAAGCAGGAGCTGATATGTTAGTGCTTGCGTATCACAGGACGTACAATTTGCCCGTGAGTATTTCGCGGTGTTCGAACAATTACGGCCCGTATCATTTCCCGGAGAAATTAATCCCCCTGATGATAATCAACGCCCTTCATGATAAGCCGCTACCTGTTTACGGAAAAGGGATAAACGTCCGGGACTGGCTATATGTTGAGGATCACTGCCGGGCTATAGACATGATAATTCACGACACTGACTCGGAGGGTGAAATCTTCAACATCGGCGGGCATAACGAGATGAGGAATATTGATATTGTCCGTCTGATATGCGCGGAGCTTGGGAAGCCTGAGAGCCTGATTACGTTTGTGGAGGACAGGAAAGGCCATGACCTGAGATATGCTATTGACCCGACAAAGATATACCTGCGGTTAGGGTGGCGGCCTGAGACGAGATTCGCGGATGGGATAAAGAAGACAATACGCTGGTATCTCGACAATGAGTCGTGGTGGCGGCCATTGGTGAAGGCTTAATGCCTGCGGGGGATTCTGAGGCGGTCTAAAATTTCTGTGAAGTCAGGAATTATCCGGCCATTATCGCGCAGGGTGAGATATTCTGTTCCGCGTTCTTTGAGCTGTGATTGAGCCTGCCCGCTGAGAGTGTCAGCTATGAATATGTCGGTGTCCCGCGCTATAGTCATGTCTGCGCTCTCAGGATTCCCCCTGCCCATCAATTTCACTTCAACGCGGTAAACTTTCCCCGTAATGCTTTTGAGGCGGTAATCAGTCTCGCGGTCATACGGGAGACTCTTATTACGCCTGAAATTTTCCCTGTCAATAAATTCTTCAGGGACTCCTGCGCGCCTGCACAGCTCATCAACTAACGGCTTCTCGACTCTTTTACCGATTGCGCTCCATGCTCCGCCTATAATTTGAAGTTTTTTCGCAGCCAAAGCATTAATGACTAACAGGCTTTCAGTTAAAGAAAGTTCTACAGTAATGTCATTATGGGTGATTTTAGTTGATAGTGCAAAATCGTCTTCTGAGTTCTTCTCAATTTCGTTAATCACAGCACTTAAACTCTCAAGATTATTTTTCGATGTGTCTAGCATAATTTTACGAGCTGAAGTCCCGTATATATTTGTGATAGTCTTCCTGTTAAGCCCGGCGTAAATTACAGCGTCATCAGGCGAAACATTATCACCGTCAATGAAATGTTCTATATACCATGCCATATTAATATTTCCGCCGTCAAATTTTGCGTATACGATCTCACGGAAAAATTTTACGAAGAAATCAAAGAATAGCTTATCGATTGCATGAACTATAATTTCTCTGTAATCATATCCAGATAATAATCTGCTGACCGTGTTTCTTACCGCTTCTTCCCCGAACGTCATAATATCCCACGCTTTCACTCTCGATAATATCCGCGTAATCCCCGTTAATCTAACACAGAACAGGAATCCTTGCCATTTTCCGCGCCGCCCTTCCGAATGTCCCCGAACTCGCAAAAGTATCCAGCACCGTGTCCCCCTCGAACGAATAATAGCGCAAGACTTTCCGGCATAATTCCTCCGGGAAAACAGCAGGGTGATTCTTGTCATATTTCGGCGCAATGTACCAGCAGTTTGTTGTGTCGATTGGCTCATCGTCGTGCCTGTCAGACCCAGAAGGCTCCGGCTTGACCCATAAAATTTCGTCCACAAAGTAATATCCCGTCTCCGTCAAAACTCTGTGCAGGTCGTAATGTATCGGGTATCTTATGCTCTCGAACTCGCGCCCGGGACGGCGTGTTATCACTGGCGACACGTTCACGATGATAAAGCGTCCGTCCTCAAGCACACGATGACACGCGGAAAATGTTTCGCCCATTTTCGACAGGTATACGGCGTATGGTGAGTAGTCCGAATACTCGCGGGCGTTGTAATACGGCGGGGACGTGAATATGAGCTGCACCGAATTTTCCGGAAGAGCTTTGAGTGTCTCTGTGTTGTCGCCGATAAGCAGAAGCGGAGATGTTATTCTGTTCACGGGGAGGGGCTTTTCTTTTGGCTGACGAAAATTGTAGTACTCGTTCATTTTGCCGATAATCTCATTGTCCCAGAAAGCTATCATCTCATCACGAAGGCGCGAAAATCTTTCGTCATCCCTGCTCCTGTAAAGGCATGTCCTGAACATCTGATATATTAATTCCATCGGGTTATCCCGGCTGAATGCTTCCTCCCTCAGAAATGAATATATCCTTGCGCTGTCGTTGTGCCTGCCGATAGATGACACTGCCTCGCGGCTAACGTCAATATTTTCGTCTGACCTGAATATTTCAAGAAGCGTGTCGAAACTTTCAGGCGTTCTCACTTTCGCAAGTGCTTTAACATTTTCGACTGTGTACATTTTAGTGCTTGGCCTCGCTGTCAAGCTCCTCGATTTTCGGGGCGGCCTCGTCCGCAATCAATCTCCCGTCCCTGAATCGTAATACTCTCTCGCTCCATGTCGCTATCTCCGGCTCATGCGTAACAAGTATCACCGTTATCCCCTGCCTGTGAAGCTCCGTAAAGATATTCATGATCTCGACAGTTGTCTTTGTGTCAAGATTCCCGGTAGGCTCATCGGCTAATATAATCGGTGCTTCTCCGACTATTGCGCGGGCTATTGCGACTCTCTGCTGTTGTCCGCCTGACATTTGCGCGGGGCGGTGATGGAGTCTTTTTCCGAGTCCAACTTTTTCGAGGGCATTAACGGCGGCTTTCCTTCTTTCTGACGAGCTGACTCCGCGATAAAGCAGGGGCAATTCTACATTCTCTACAGCGTCAACTTTCGGCAGGAGGTTGAAGCCCTGAAACACAAATCCCAGTTTCTGATTCCGAATGTCGGCAAGCTCGGCCTTAGTCTGGTCTTTCACATCTACCCCGTCAAGCTCGTATTTCCCGCTCGTAGGAACGTCAAGACACCCTAATATATTCATCATCGTAGACTTCCCCGAACCTGAAGGCCCCATCACGCAGACAAATTCCCCCCGCTCAATCTTGAAGCTCACTCCGTCAAGAGCGCGTAATTCTATGTCGCCCGTAACATAAATTTTCGTGAGGTCGCGCACTTCTATTATGCTCATTATCTCGGACCGCCTCCGCCAGTACGCCGCCTTCCTCCGCCGGGAGCACCGAATAATCCCCCGCGTGTATTTGTTCCTGTGCTGACTCCTTTCTGGGCATTCGTTACGAGTTCGACTCCCTCGCGCAGTGCAGGCCGTTTTCTGTCAGAGCTTTCCTTTACCAGCTCTACCCATTGGCTGTCGGTTATACCCGTAACAACCTGTATCGGCCTCATCATGAATCCGTTTCGCTCAGGCCACACGATTCCCGAATGAAGAGTCTTCTTTGCCGTCAATATATCGCGGTCAAATGAGATAGTCGCAAGCAAATCTTCAGGGGGTGTGAATCTCAATGCCGCTACGGGGATTCGGAGTACGTTTTCTGATTTGGCCGTCTCGATTGATACATTCGCGGTCATTCCGGGCTTGAGCTTCAATTCATCGTTGCTTACGTGTATTATTACTGTGTACGTTACAACATTTTCGCTTGTGTTGGGAGCTATTCTGACTTGGACGACCTTCCCCGAAAATGTTTCGTCAGGGAAAGCATCAACCCTGAAAGTTACGTTTTGCCCCTCTGCTACCGTGCCTATGTCGGCCTCGTCTACTTTCGTCTCAATTCTCATCCGTGTCAAATCTTCCGCAATCTTGAAGAGTGTCGGAGCCTGCAAACTTGCCGCGACTGTCTGCCCTGCGTCAACCTGCCTGTCAATGACGACTCCGTTCACGGGAGATTTTATCTGCGTGTAATTCAGGTTGGTACGCGCGCGTTCTACTGCTGCTTTTGCCTGCTTTACGCGGGATTGCGCTTCCTGCAGTGAGGCTTTCTTCATTTCTACGTCTGCTTCACTGGTATCAACTTCACTGCGGGCGATTAATTTCCGGCTGAATAATTCCTTGTTCCGCGTGTATTTCCGCTGTGAGTCGGTAAGGGCGGCCTGTGCGCTTTTCACGGCGGCTTCATTCACAGCTAGGGAGGCTTGAGACTCGTTGAGGGTTAAGCGCAAGACAGAAGGGTCTATCAGCGCGATTAATTGACCTGCTTTCACGGGCGAATTGAAGTCAACGTAAATTTCCTGCACTGTTCCTGAGACCTGAGTCCCGACTTCTACGACACTTATCGCGTTAAGCTCGCCTGTTGCTGTAACTTCCGAGACTATATCACCCCGCGTTATCGCTGACGTTGTGAGGCCGTAATTCACGGGTTCGGGCGCGAAAAAATACTCCCATCCCAGCCAGCAGAGTCCCGCGAAAATTCCCAGTATCAATAATTTCTTGAGTCCCGCTCTCATTGCTACAGCCTCCGCAGAATGCTCAAACGTTCGTAGCCTATGCTTTCGTTGTCGGAATTGAGACGGCCAAGCGGTATTGATTTGTTCGTCCCGTGATAGTCGCTTCCTCCTGAGACAAGAAGCCCGGATGTTTCTGCGTATTCCGTCAGCCATTTGCATTTTGACACGGGATATTTCGAGTACCAGCACTCCAAGCCCTTTATGCCGTATGACATCAATTCGCGCAGGGTCATCCTGAATGTTTCCTCTGTTGACTCCTTCTCGCCCTCACCGCCGAGAGGGTGCGCCCAGACCGGGAAGCCGTCAGCCGACAATATCGCCCTCACTGCCTGACGCGCCGGGATTCTCGTTGTTCCTGTCCTGCATTTGTCGATGTAGCGTTCTATTGCGTCCTGTATATTGTCAGCGAGTCCCTTCATCACCATCATGTTGGCTATGTGAGGCTTTCCGACGCTGGGAATGTTGAGCAGCGATGTTATTTCGTCGTCCGTAAACTCAATCCCGAAATTTTCCCGCAAGAGCTTTATACGCAGGTGAAATTTCTGATGCCTGAGACTGTCGCCCGTTCTCAGAGCCTCCCGGAAATCGGGGTTGTACTCGTCATATCCCAGTCCAAGAATATGGCACTTTGTCCCCGTATCAGTAACGCATGAGAACTCCACGCCCTGAATGAACTTTATACCAGGCGGGATTATCTTCTTCATTCTCAGCGCGCCTTTGATTGTGTCATGATCTGTTACTGCAAAAATATTTATTCCGGCCTTCTGAATGTTCCACAACAATTGCTCCGGCGAGTCTGTGCCGTCTGAAGCGTTCGTGTGAATGTGCAAGTCTACTGTTCCTGCCATAAATCCTGTCTCCCTTCTATTTCGGGCGGAAAATGCCCAAGTGCCTCGTCAAGATTCGCCCGCGCTGTCTGAGCGTCATATATTGCCTGATAGTATGTGTGCTTTGCTTCCGCGAGGGCTGATACTGCATCGCTTACTTCTACGGAATTTCCGACCCCTACAATGTAGCGTCCGTTCGCCAGCTCTAAATTCTCCTCCGAATATTTCACGGCCTCTTCTGCCGCTATTGCCCGGTCTTTTGCGTTGAGGAGGGACAATGCCGCACTCATTACGCCGTAAGTGATATTCTGCCTCAGCGTGTCAACATCCGCGTAAACCTGCTCAAGCTGAATCCTTGCGCGGGTGATTGCCGCTTTCGTCTCGCCTCCGTCCGCGACAGGAACATTCACGCTCACGCCCGCATAATAATTCGTGTTCGCTGTCCCGTGCTGTGAATTGCTCAGTGATGTCCCAGCCTGGCCTGTTATTGTCGGGGAATCTGCCCTTGCCGCGTCCTTTATGGTGAGTTCGCCCGCTGTGATGTCGTGCATAAGTTTGCGGAAGTCGGGACGGTCAGAGAGTGCTACGTCAACAAGTGAAGCAAAATTTTCTGGGAGCGAGGGCAGTAATAATTCAGACGGTACAGAAATGTTGAACGGGCTGTGAAGCTCCGTACCCATTGCGACCTTCAGGGCTTCCTGCGCGAGTAATATATCATTGTTGGCTTTGAGGAGGGCGACTCTTGCCGACGACAAATCAGTCTGGGCTTTCGTTACGTCAATATAGGGGCTGTTGCCGACCTCGTAGAGTCCCTGCGCCCTGTTCAAATGTTCCTCAAGATTATTCACTTTCTCCTGCTGTAAATCGCGGTCAAGAAATTCAAGCACAAGGTCATAATATTTGCGTTTGGCCTCGGCTGTTACGGTTGTCATTGTGCGGCGGTGAGTCTCACGCGAGGCGGAAAGATTTTCGGCGCGTATCTGCCGCTGAATTTTGTTGCGGCTGTTGTCGTAAATTAATTTCGTTGCGCTGAGTGTGATTGACTCGTTGTGGTAATTGTCGCTGAAGTAATCATAATCCCCGTTGTACCTAGCCGAGCCTGTCGCTGTAACTTTGACTCTTGCCGCGGCTCTTAGGGACTCTATCTGCGCTTCTATGTCTTTTGCTGAGGCTTTAGTTTTTCGGAGTGAGGGGTGATTGTTCAGTGAGAGGATTAGACATTCTTCAAGAGAGAGTCCCGAAATATCGGGTGAAATATTCTGAGCGTATGAGGCTGTGAAGGACAATAATATTATTGAGAGTGTGAGAAAAATTCCGCGCATATCAGCAATAACTCCTGAAATAAAATTAGACCCCGTGAAGAAGATTTTACACTAAATCACGGAGTCCAGTATATTCAGATTGATTGAAGACTTTGTGAAACTCTAGCCGCGTGTGATTTCGGTGTTGGCCATCTTCTCGTAGACTTTGGCGAGTGCGCTGTGATCGTCCTGCCCGCAGCCGTCCCCGTGAAGAATCTTCATCATTTCCGCAACCTGAACCGTTAAAGGTATGGGACTGTCGACAGCTTTAGCCGCGTCCATGACGTTGGCCAAGTCCTTAATGTGAAGGTCAATCTTGAAGCCGGGCTTGAAGTTGCGATCCATAATCATGGGTGCTTTTGCGTCCATGACTGTAGAGCCTGCGAGTCCTCCGCGTATTGCCTGGTATATTGCTTCAGGATTAACGCCTGCCTTTTTGCCGAGCATGAGAGCCTCACTCACTGCCGCGATGTTTACGGCTACAACTATCTGATTACAGAGTTTCGTTACGTTGCCCGCGCCGATTTCACCGCAGAGGACTACGGAGCTTCCCATAGCCTTTAGCACCGGCTCGAATTTCGCGAACACTTCCTTTTTGCCGCCTACCATGAAACTTAATGTGCCGTCAATGGCTTTCGGCTCACCGCCTGACACGGGAGCGTCAAGCATATCGATTCCCTTTTTGGCGAGAGCGTCAGCAATTTCACGGCTGGCAATCGGGTTGATGGACGACATATCAATGAAGGCCGCGCCTTTCTCCATGTGGTCGGCGACTTTGTCATCCTCAAGCATGACGCTTTTGACGTGCGGCGAATTGGGCAGCATGGTCAACACAAGCTCGACACCTTTAGCTGCGTCTACGGCGTTTGCTGCTTTGACGGCTTTCCCTTTCCCGAACTCTACAACCTCATCCGCAACTGCCGCTGTACGGTCGTAGACTCTCAGCTCATGTCCGGCTTTGATGAGGTTCTTTGCCATAGGCTTGCCCATAATGCCCAGTCCGATAAATCCTATCTTCATTTGTGTGCTTCCTCTCTTTGTGGAAATATTTACGTTTCAAATTATAACAGAGTGCTTCACTTCATTATGCGGTATATTACGTCTCGAATCATCATGGGCTTGTTCTGAGATGGAGAACGGCCTGATTTGTCACGGCTGACGCTTGTTACACAGTCGCCGCGGCAGAATGAAGGCGGGCTTGACTATATCGATGCTGGCTCATTATTATCGATACTCTCCAAATGTTCAGAAGGCAGTTATCCGGCAAGGGGAGCATGTACTCAGAAGACTACGGAATATACAAAATACCATAATCCATATGGATAAAAGTTTCTTCCATACGCCACTTTTTGAAAGTGAATGCTACACTCTGGGGTCTGTCAAGTAAACTGTGTATGAGATTTTTCTATGACACTTTCGGGAAACGGTCTGCGTATCTCACATAGAAGTGCCTTAATGCTTTTGACCAGTTGCTTATCGGCATTGTCCACTTCTGGGACGCTTTTGATACCGCTATCCATACCAGTTTCACCGCACTCTCATCGCTCCCTAGTATCCGTTTCGTTTTCATGCGGCTTCTTATTACTCCGTTGAGCGACTCGATCGCGTTGGTCGTATATATCACTCGTCTTATCTCCGCCGGGTACGTGAAGATTGTTACTATGTTCTCCCAGTTACGTTCCCAAAGCGAGTAGATTGCTGGCGACTTCTCGTTCCACTTTTCCCCTAGTCTAAGCAAGGCTGCTTCGGCCCCTTCCAACGTTCCGGCATGGTAGATTTCCTTCAAATCTCGCGCTAATTCCTTGCGGTATTTGTACGATACGTATTTCAAACTGTTCCGAACAAGATGAACTATGCACAGCTGAATGTGAAACTGACATTTTCCGCCTGAAAAATTCAGAAAGCCGGAAAGGAATAACACCGGCAAACACCCCCCGCCTAAAAAACGGGGGATATATTTTCTGTCAAGAATGGACTGACTCAGGGACTCTCCTCTGTTGTCGCTGATTTTGATTAAGCCCGCAAATATTTTCCCCGCCCATTAATCTATAATAGCTTCCATCAGACAAGGGAGTGAAATTTTTGACAGACGAAGAGAAACAGCAGGTTCAGAATTTAATCAGCGCAAGGACGAAATTACTGACCGAGAAAACAGCAAGGCAGGATGACGAGATAAAGACACTCAGCGCACATTTAATTTCATTGCACAGCACGCTAGAGTCCCGCGAGGCCGAAATAGAATCCCTGAACGAAAAATTGTCGCAGGCTCAGGAGGAATTATCACGCGCAAAGGAACAGAACAGACAGCTCGCCGCCCTCATTCAGTCCGAACAGACAAAGCCCGAAAAATCACAGCCGATTCCTGAAAAGCCTAACTATCTTTTGTCGCTGTTACGTCAGCATTTCGGGTACGACAATTTCAGGCCGGGACAGGAGGAAATCATTGACGCACTTTTGTCCGGGCGCGATGTCTTCTGCTCAATGCCCGAAAATTACGGCAGGAGCATTTGTTACCGCCTCCCCGCGCTGTTAATGCCCGGCGTTACTCTCGCTGTTACTCCCGATGACCCGCCCGACTCCCTCGCCGACTCTCACTCCGAAATATTATCGCCCTCCCTGACTCCCGCAAAGAGGCGCGAAATCCTCCGCAAAGTCCGTAACGGTACGTGCAAGATACTTTATTCGACCGTTCAGCAGTTATCAGAGTCCGACTCCCTGTCAGCCCTGAAGAAGTCAGAAATTTCTATGGCCGCAATCATTTCACGCTGGGGGACTCCTCACGGCCTCGCCTCATGGCCGGATATTGTCTCATCAATAACATCACGAAAAATCACCGCCGGAATTTTCGCCGACACTACAAGCCCCGCGCTTAGGCAGGAATTGTTGAAGCTCGCCGGGCTTAATTCTCCGCTGAAAGTCATAACGGGCTTCAGACGGGATAATTCAGAGATACGAATCATACGCGCCGAAAATAAGCAGTCAGCACTGAACGAGATATTAGCGGGGAAAGCAGGAGTCCCCGGTGTGATTTACTGCTCGACTCCTGAGACGGCCTACAAGTTAGGGGAAATGCTCCGGGATTTTGGCGGGCTGAATGACTCCCTGCTCATCATGCCAATGTTGCTTTACCGCGAAATTTCCCGCAGAGATATACGCTTCACCGTTCATTACGACATGCCAGCGTCCCCCGGCGATTTCTCACAGCATATCAATATCACCGGGAACAATCCCAAGTCCGAGTCAATAATTCTTGTCTCACGCAATGACATCCGCAACACTGACCGCAATATGATTCCATTCTGCAAGAGCGAATCCCCCGGAGATTATCTGCTGTCGTATCTCGGAGTCGATGAGAGCATTACCCCGTCAACAGAGACAGAAAGCGCAGAGTCCGCAAAAATTTCGCCTGATGATGTCTCTGATTTCGACTTTGGGAACGCAAACGAGTCCCAGCGGGAAGCCATCACAGCGACAAACGGCCCCCTTCTGATTATCGCCGGGCCTGGGACGGGAAAAACTTTCACCCTTGTGCAGCGCGTTGTGTTTCTGATACAGAAAAAGCGGGTCAGCCCGGAAAATATCATGCTCGCGACATTCACCGATAAGGCCGCAAATGAGATTGTTACGCGTGTTACTCAGGAGCTTTCACGGCGGAATATCACTGCCGACACTGGCGCAATGTACGCAGGGACGTTTCACGCGATATGCGGGCGAATCCTGAAGGAGTACTCAGACTTCACCGGGAGGCCGAAAAATTTCCGGGTTCTTGATGATTTCGGACACGCCTACATGATTATGCAGAACATGAAGAAGTTTGACGGGATTCCGGGACTTTCTTCCGCGCTCAAGTCAAAAGGAAGATGGGCAAATTCCCGCGAGCTTAGGGACTGTATCAATACACTGTCGGAAGAGCTTGCTGACCCTGAAGAATTAATCCGCGACTCAAATCCTGCTGTCAGTGCGTTAGGCCGTGCCATGAAGATTCATGATGACATTCTCCGGGAGTCAAACTCTCTGAGCTGGTCGGCGATTCTTGTTGAGACGTATAAACTTCTCCGCGACAATCCCGAAATCCTCGCAGACCTTCAAGCCCGTGTGAAATATGTCATGGCTGACGAGTATCAGGACACGAATTATATTCAGGAGCAAATAGCGTTATTGATAGCGGGAGAGTCCCGGAATATTTGCGCGGCGGGCGATGATGATCAGAGCATATATAGATTCAGGGGGGCGGAAGTCCGCAACATTCTCGAATTTCCGGGGCGTTTCGGGAATGAATGCAGGGTTGTGCGTCTCATGCTCAATTACAGGTCAAGACCGGGGATAATAGATTTCTTCTCTCAATGGATGACAGACACGGGAAAATTTTTCGCGTGGGAAATTTTTAGGCATGAAAAGAAACTTGAAGCATACCGCCCGGCCATGAATAATAATCCTTCCGTGATGAGGCTTGCAGGAATCGCCGACAAAAACGAATGGCACGAGAAAATATTTCACCTGATACAGTCCCTCAAAGACTCCGGGAAACTCAGCGACTACAGCCAGATAGCATTTCTCTTCCGTTCCGTGAAAAATCCTGATGTCAAAGCCCTGTCGCAATATCTTGAGGAACACAACATAGGGGTATATTCTCCGCGCTCTGATATGTTCTTTCAGCGGAAAGAGATAATTTTCGCGGTCGGCTGCATCATAGCAATGTTCCCGGATTACCTGAAGGGGCTAGAGTCCGGGGCGTTCAACTTCAACGGAGGCGAGCCGGATTATATTGCGTACTACAAAAAGTGCCTGGCCTATGTGAAACGCTACATTGACCGCCCGCAGTATTCCGCCCTGAAGAAGCATATAATCTCCTGCCGTAATCATCACGCAAAACTCACGGGCTACACGGGCTATACTTTCTCTGATTTGCTGTATGAGCTTTTCGCGTACCCTCCTTTTGACGCGGCATTGAGCGCGGATATTTCCGGGACAGTGAAAGAACTGCGGCCTGCCCGGAATCTGTCGCGGCTCGTTCAGATTCTCCGGCACTATGAGCACAGCTACAACATCAACAACCTTAACGCGAAATATATCGCCAATCAATTCACGATAATGATGAACATATATATGCGCTTCATGATAGAGGAGGGAGCAGACGAATACGAGGGCGGAGAGTCCCCGGTGCCGCCCGGCCATGTGGCATTCATGACTATACATCAGGCCAAGGGGATGGAGTTTCCTGTAGTTTTCGCCGACTCCTTATGGGCATACCCGCAGGAAAATTCCGTGAGCGAGATTATGCGGGACATATCCCGGAAATATTACAGGAGGCCGGAATTTGAGCCTGAAGACCGCGTAAAGTACTTTGACTTCTGGCGGCTGTACTATGTTGCGTTCACGCGGGCGCAGGATTTGCTGATATTGACGTGCTGCGAGGACAGGAATACGCCGAGCCGATATTTTGAGGACGCATACAACCGGCTTGATGACGCTGACGAATCTTTGCGGATTCCCGACGCTGAAATAAGCCCGGCGAAAGTTTCGGGGCTGAAGAACACGTATTCATTCACGGGCGATATTTTGACGTACGAGAAATGCCCGACGCAGTACAAATTTTTCCGTGAGCTTGAGTTCATGCCGGGGCGGTCTGAATCAACATTCACGGGGACATTGATACATGCGGTGCTTGAGGACATACACAGGGCGGTGATTAATCATGAGGAAAGCAGGATAACGCCGGAAAATATTTCGTCATGGTTTGCGGATGAGTACGAACATTTGTCGCGGCGTGAGCAGGCATACCTGAGTCAGTCGGCAAGAAACACCGCGCTGAATCAGATTATGCGCTACGTTCAGAGGCAGGGCGATGACTGGTCAGCGGTGAGAAAAGCGGAGTATGATGTGAACACTGTCCGGGATGATTATATTCTTGGGGGGAAAATTGACCTGATTTCAGTCCGGGACGGTGAGACGGAAATCACAGACTTCAAGTCAGGCGCGAAACCTAATGTCAACATCAGCGCAGACCGCGAACGCCTCGAAACATACCGCCGTCAGATTTTCGCGTATTCATTCATGGCCGGGAACGCAACGGGACTCAATGCTGGCCGACTCAGGCTTTACTTCACAGGAGAGGAGAATGGAAGCCCGGAAATCATATACCAGTATGACCCGGACGAGGCCGCAGAAATCATGAAGGGATTTGACGAGACCGTAAGCAAAATTATCCGCAAGGACTTCAATCACAAAGCTGACGACTCCGAAAATTGCCGGGACTGTGTTTTCAGGCACTACTGCGGGAGGGAATGACGGCTATTCTTCCTTCCTGAAATTTAGTGTGAAACTGTATTCCGCGCTGTAGCCTGCATACATTGCGGGCGTAACTCCCTGATAGTTTACCCGTATGATTTTGTCTGATGAGACTGTTATGTTCATGAGCGTTTTTGCGCTGTCCCCGTCTACGTTGCAGCGCCATTTGTCTTTTGCCTGATGGATCATTCTCCCGGCCTCATTCGAGAAAGTGAGTCCAAGATTCTGAATGCCTAGGTTAATATGCTCGTCGCCGCTCGTGTAGCTTGTGTGCCATTCCTGAGCACTGCCCACTGTAGCATAAGCAACGCTCCCGGACATGTCTACAGAGTCAAACGTGAGCCGCGCTGAACTGAGCCTGAAGCCGAAATTCCCCGCGCTGAACTGAGATGTGCTGTCAATTGCTGACCATGCCCCGCTGAGAACTTCCTGCGTCCTGTAAGTGTCAGGAATGTTCAGTGTATCCTGATTCCCGCTGTTTGTGCTGTCGAGACTCCCCCCTCCGCACCCCGAAAGAACCGCGACAAATATCCCAATCACAGCAATCATGCTCCACATCCTGAATTTACGCATAAAGACTCATCCTTTCATGATAAGAATCAAAGCTATTATATCAGCGCAAAAAAAAAGCCTCAGAGTTTATTTTGCCCTGAAGCTGTCATCTTCTCATTCTTGGAGCGGAAGACGGGATTTGAACCCGCGACCCCAACCTTGGCAAGGTTGTGCTCTACCCCTGAGCTACTTCCGCAACTTATACCCCTTTGCATTTCCCCTTCTCAGGGGCAACTGTTGTTACTGGTGGCGGGACCCAGAATCGAACCGGGGACACATGGATTTTCAGTCCATTGCTCTACCGACTGAGCTATCCCGCCTCGCATTGTCTAGTGATTTAATTTATTGGCGGGGCCGACGAGACTTGAACTCGCGACCTTCGGCGTGACAGGCCGACACTCTAAACCGACTGAGCTACGACCCCGCGTAGGTAAATCACTGGTGGGCGAAGCAGGGTTCGAACCTACGACCCCCTGCGTGTAAAGCAGGTGTTCTACCGCTGAACTATCCGCCCCGCTTGAACAACGAAAGGTATTTTATTCCTCACCCGCTTTTCTGTCAAGCATGTACGACTTTATTTCGTCCCATGTCTTTTTTGCCGCACCTCCAAGCGTCTTGAAATACGCATTGCAGTTCTTCAGGGAAATTTTCACGTTCTCAGGCTCAAGACAGTCGAGCCAGATTTTTGCCAGCTCTGAGTCATTATGGACGCAGAAAGCCGCCTTCATGGAGTCCATTCTGTCAGTGTCCGGGAAATCAGTCATGCATGGCCCGTGTATTGCAGGCAGTCCGAAAAGCGCAGGCTCAAAGGGATTCTGTCCTCCCTTCTGAACGAGGCTTCCCCCGACAAAAACAGCATCGCTTGCGGCGTAGAGGTCGAACAATACCCCGATACGGTCAACTACGATAATATCCGCAGTGTTGTTGCCCTGCTCAATTTTCGACAGCAGTTCGGCGTGAACGTCATCATACGGCAAAGCGGCGGCTATCGTCATCAATGCGCGCTCAGGGTGGCGGGGGACAATCGCAAGTCTTGCGCCGGGAAATGTCCTGCGTACTATCCTGAAGGCTGATATTACTATTTCTTCCTCGCCGGGGTGAGTGCTTCCGGCTGTGAAAAGTGGCGATTTCCCATTCTTGAGCCAGCTCCATTTGTCCGGGCTTGTGGCCTTGCGTCTGTCTAAAAGCGCGTCAACCTTGCAGTCCCCAGTAACAATAATTTTCTCATCAGGGACTCCCAGCGCGTGAAATTTTTCCCTGTCATCGTCAAAACGAACCATTAATTTATTCAGGCAGTCTAGGATTCCGCGCCAGAAAAATTTTGTCCGCCTCATTCTGTTAAAACTCTTGTCCGAGAGTCTCCCGTTGGCAAGAAACGCAGGTACATTCCGCGCCCTTAGCTGTGTCAGAATCTCCGGCCATAGTTCCGTCTCCATCGTGATATATATTGCCGGCCTTATTGCGTCAAGCGAGCGTGATACGAATCTGCGAGAGTCAAACGGGCTGTAGATTATTCGGTCTGCGACTCCTGACAGTAATTTTTCGGCCATGCTTCTGCCTGTGGGTGTTACGGTTGAGATTATGCAGGGGTACGCGCTGCGGGACTTTATGCGCCGGATTAGTGAGCTTGCCGACTGAACCTCGCCGACTGATACGGCATGAACCCACACAGGATTTTCCGGGATATTCTCAACATTGCCGATCCTCTCTGATATATCGCCCTTGTATTTTCGTTTCAGGAGCTGAAGACCTCCAAGCCTGTAGAACGCCCCCGATATTATTCGGTATATGAACATTCCCAAAGGGGAAGCGTTTTTTTCTGCGGTCAAATTTTTCATTCCTCCCTCATTTTTTGTGCTGATGATTTTTCACACGGGGTATTATATATTCTATTCACGCCCGAAATTTTGCCGGAGGATAATAATACATTAGGGGAATGGCGTAACTTAATGCCCGGAAAAATTCTGCGGAATAAAAACGGCTGTGAAAAATTACGTATATTTTAATTGTGAAGTATACAAATCTGTTATAAAATCATCATGTCATTTCAGAGGAGGCAAAAAATTTCATGAGTGATTGTATTTTCTGCAAGATTGCTGACGGAGAAATTCCGACAAATTTCGTCTATCAGGATGAGAATGTTGTCGCGTTCCGTGACGTGAACCCGCAGGCCCCCGTTCATATACTTGTCATTCCCAAGAAGCATATAGCCTCCTCCGCAACTGTTGACGACTCCTCAGTGTGGAGCAGCTTAATGGGCAGTGCCGTGAAAATTGCCCGTGAATTAGGACTTGAGGCTGACGGCTATCGTATGGTAATCAATACGGGGAAGCAAGGCGGGCAGTCTGTACCTCACCTTCACCTGCACCTGCTGGCAGGACGCAATCTCGGCTGGCCTCCGGGCTAACTGAGTACCAATGCTGTAAGATACCCCGAAGGGAGGGAATTATCATGACCACTGTAGTACGCAAGGAAGGCGAGCAGATCGAGGACACCCTCAAAAGATTCAGGCGTGAGGTCGCCAAGGTCGGCACGCTCAGGGAAGCAAGGAAGCGCGAACATTACGAGAAGCCCAGCGACGCGAAAAAGATAAAACGCGCCGAGGCCGCACGCAAGAGAAAATCAATGCGCCGCAGGAATCCGGGCTAAGAGTTTGAACAGTTTGCGGGGGCTGAAAGATGGCTCCCGTTTTTTTTGCTGACAAAAGGAGGAATATTTATGCTTGCACAGGACATAGCGCACGATCTCACACAGGCCATGAAATTACGCGAAGAGCCGAGACTCTCCACTCTCCGAATGCTGAAGGCCGAACTCCAGAAATTACAGGCCGACAAAGGAAAATCAGCCGAAATCACAGATGATGACGTTCACACAGTAATACGCCGCCTCATCAAACAGCGAAAAGACGCGGCGGAACAGTACAAAGCCGGGGGCGCGGCTGACCGGGCAGAGTCAGAATTGGCCGAAATCGGAATACTTGAACCCTATCTCCCGAAACAGCTCGGCACGGATGAGATTGACGCGATAATCTCAGAGGCCGCGAAAGAAATTAACGCCTCATCCCCGAAAGACATGGGCAAATTGATGAAGGCTGTAATGTCAAAAGCAAAAGGACAGGCAGACGGCTCAAAAGTGAAAGAAAGGGTTAATGCGTTCCTGAACAAGTAAGTTGTAGGAATGGAAGGTTTCAAGCCGGGGGGATTTGCGATTTCTCCCCGGCTGTTGCATTCTCTGAAAGGTAATCCGAAAAGATATTGTTTACATTCGCAATATGTACTGAATTGATTTGAGCCGGAATTTTACGCCGCGTTTTTCAGTTTGTCAAATTTACCCGCAGAAAAATCCATAATTTTCCCCTCAAAAAATTTCGCTGAATATGCTAAACATAATGCCTCACAAAAATTTTACAGGGAGGAATCTTTTTGCATACCCTGACGCTGAATAACGGCCTCATAATTCCTGCTATAGGTTTCGGAACATACAAGGCCGGACTTGACACTATCATTCACGCGCTGGAGGCAGGATATAAATATTTCGACACAGCGTCATTTTATGGCAATGAGCGCGATATTTCGGAGGCATTAATACAAACGGGCGTTAAACGCGGGGAAGTCTTTATAGCGTCAAAAATATGGAAGTCTGACATGGGATATGAAAAAACGCTCTCGGCATTCTCCCGTACACTTGAGAATCTCAGGTGTGATTATGTTGACGTTCTTATGATACACTGGCCGCGCCCAAATCTTGATGTCAGGGAATGGAAAGTGCTCGATATTGAAACTTGGCGGGCAATGGAATATTTATACTCTCAGAGAAAAATACGGGCGTTAGGTCTCAGCAATTTTCTTCCGTATCACGCAGACAATATATTTTCCCGCTGTGAGGTTCCGCCGTCAGTCGCCCAGCTTGAATTTCACCCGGGATACATGCAGTTCCCCGCGCTGGAATATTACCGCCGGAAAGGGATTCAGGTTCAGGCATGGAGTCCTATGGGACGGGGGCGTGTGCTTGATGACATTCTGATTCGTGAGCTTGCCGGGAAGTATCATGTTACGCCGGCGCAGGTCTGTATGCGCTTCTGCATTCAGGAAGGAGTCATGCCTCTGCCGAAAGCGTCGAGTCCTGAGAGAATGCGCGAGAATTTAGAGGGCGTGAATTTCGTGATTGATGAGGAGGATATGTCGAGGCTTGAGAATATGCCCCCGTCAGGCTGGAGCGGAGAGCATCCCGACCGTGAGCGCGTGAAAATATGATTGCTGTTATAATTCAGTCATTCCCAAAAGACATTAAGGAGGCCGAAATATTCCCATGAACGAAAAATTACTCCTTCTCCCGATAATTATCCCGGCAATTTCCGCCCTTCTCATCACAACGCTGAACTTCAAGAGCCGGACTCAGCGCAACATATTCATAGAGTCGTGCGTAATCCTGAACACGCTCGCGATATTGCTGCTTGTGATTTATCCCCCGTCAAACGCATTAACCCTCTTCAGGTTCTCAGAACGTGCGGGATTTTCGCTGAGGCTTGACGGACTCGGAATGGTATTCGCCGTATTGATTGCAGTACTGTGGCCGCTGACGACTCTTTACGCATTCGAGTATATGAGCCATGAACACCGCGAGACATCATTTTTCGGGTGGTTCGTGCTGACGTATGGCGTTGTGTCGGGGATAGCTCTGTCGTCTGACCTTCTGACGCTGTACCTGTTCTACGAGATTATGACACTAACGACCCTTCCTCTTGTCATGCACGAGATGGACGGCCGCGCAAGATACGCCGGGCGGAAATACCTGACGTACTCGGTTGCGGGGGCGGCGTGTGCGTTTATCGCCCTGACCTATGCGATGTCGCAGGGAGGCGGGGAGTCGTTCACGCTGGGCGGGACATTCGGAATTTGGCCGAACAAGCCGGATAACATGCTTCTTGCTGCGTGGTTCTTGGGCTTCTTGGGATTCGGTGTGAAGGCCGCTGTGTTTCCGTTTCACGGGTGGCTGCCGTCTGCGTCCGTAGCTCCGACTCCTGTTACCGCGCTGTTACATGCCGTTGCTGTGGTGAAGGCGGGAGTCTTTGCGGTGATTCGTCTGACGTGGTATGTGTTTGAGCCTGAGACTCTCGCGGGGACTTGGGCGCAGTACGCCGCATTCACGATGGTATGTATCACGATAATTTACGGGTCATCAATGGCACTTGCGACTCAGCACCTTAAACGCCGTTTCGCGTACTCAACAATAAGCCAGCTGTCATATATATTGCTGGGAGTGTTATTGCTTACGCCTGAAGGACTCACGGGAGCATTGACTCACATGGGCGGACATGCTGTCATGAAGATAAATTTATTCTTCTGTGCGGGGGCTGTGTTGTGCCAGACGGAAAGAGAATATCTTTTTGACATGCGCGGGCTTGGTCTCGGAATGCCGAAAACATTTCTCGCGCTCCTGATTTCTGGGCTTGCGCTGTGCGGTCTTCCTCCGTCGGCGGGCTTCATGGGAAAATGGCAGCTCGGCACGGCTTCTGCGGCTGTCGGGATGGGTCATGCGGGGATTGCTATGCTGATGGTGTCGGCGGTGCTTACGGTGCTTTATGTGTTCTCGATATTCAGCATATTCATTATGCCGGGACAGAAATTTGACTTCAAGACAGCGAACAGGGGCGTGAAAGATCCGGGCTATGAAATGCTCGTGCCTCTTGGGATTTTGGCGGCGGGGTCATTCCTTTACGGGATGTATTCTGAGCCTCTAATAAACTTTTTCGGGAAAATAGCGCAGGGGGTGATATAATTCTCTCGTTGCGCTTGTAGCTCAGCGGATAGAGCGTTGGCCTCCGGAGCCAAAGGCCAGGAGTCCGAATCTCCTCAAGCGCGCTGAATTTTCCGGCCTCGTCCGTTCATTCGGGCGGGGCTTTTCGTTTGTCCCTATGCTACAATACACATATCCCAGTTCACTCAAAGGAGGAATATTTCACCATGACCGACGGAAGCAGATACATCCCCTACAGCCAGAGAGCCGGAAATGAGTCAATCGTATACTTCACCCGCGACCTTTCAGCAGACGGCCTCAGAAAACTTTATGCCCGGATCAATCAGCACATCACCGGGAAAATTGCCGTCAAGCTCCACACAGGAGAGCCGCACGGCCCGAACATTATCCCGCGCCCCTGGGTAAAATCCCTCATCACAAACGACATTCCCGGCGCGAAAATCGTTGAGACTAATTCATACTATGACGGCGACAGGTACACGACAGCCCGGCACCGCGAGACACTCAAAATTAACGGCTGGGATTTCGCGAACGTTGATATTATTGACGAGCTTGGCACAACATTATTACCCGTAAAGGGCGGTCATCACTTCTCGAATATGTCAGTGGGAGTCAATATCCTGAATTATGACTCTCTTCTCGTTCTGACTCACTTCAAGGGACACGTTCAGGGCGGTTTCGGAGGCTCAAACAAGAACATAGGCATCGGAATCGCTGACGGCAGAATCGGAAAGGCATGGATTCACACGACACCGGGACAGCCGAATCAGTGGGACATAGCTACGGAAGAGTTCATGGAGAAAATCAGCGAGTCAGCAAAAGCCACCGTTGACCATTTCGGCAGGCACATCGCCTACATCAACGTAATGCGGAACATGTCAGTGTCATGCGACTGCGAGGGAGTCGCCGCAGAGCCTGTTGTTACGCCCAATGTCGGAATACTTGCCTCGCTTGATATTCTCGCTGTCGATCAGGCGTGTGTTGATCTGGTCTACGCAATGCCCGAAAACTTCAATCATGATTTAGTCGAGCGCATAGAGTCGCGGCACGGCCTGCGTCAGCTCACGTACATGAAAGAGTTAGGCATGGGCAATGATAAGTACGTGCTTATTGACACGGACAACGGAGACTCAAGAATTTTCCCGGCGGACGCTGTGAAAGGAGTCAAGCCCTTTGAGGGTTAATTGATGCTCGGCGCTGTTGTCGGGGACATAATCGGAAGCCTTTACCATGAAGGATGGATGACGGGCATGAATTTTCCGCTGTTCAGCCAGGAGTCAGAGCCTACAGATGACACTGTATTGACTCTTGCTGTTGCTGACGCTCTCATGATGTCGCTTCCTTCACGGACGGACAAGACAACGGGCGCGGCTTTCGCGGAGAACGTGAAGGACTCACTGCGGAGTCTCTGCAATCATTACAGGCACATGCGCTACGGCGGGGGCTTTTCCCGCTGGCTGAAGTGGAAATATCCTCATCCCTTTGTCAGCTACGGGAATAACCCTGCTGTGAGAGTCTCGCCGGTCTCTTGGGCGTTTGATGACATTGAGACTGTCGAATGGTTTGCGGAGATAAGCGCGGTTGTAACTCATGACCACCCGGAAGCGATAAAGGCGGCCCGGTGTGTGGCAGGGGCTGTCTTTCTTGCACGTACAGGACACGCAAAGGACGACATACGCGCATACATCACCGGGAAATACGGCTACGAGATTCGGACGCTTGACGAGATCCGCCCGGATTATGTCTATACGTCATCATGTCCCGGCACAGTGCCGGAAGCGTTTTCGGCGTTCCTTGAGGGGGAAAATTTCGAGGACGTTATACGCAAGGCAGTAACATTAGGCGGGGAATCGGACTCTCTTGCGGCCATGTCAGGGGCGATAGCGGAGCCGTTTTTCGGGATTCCCACGCTGATACAGGTCAGGGCGTTCAACAGGCTGCGAGATAGAATGAAATTTATTGTGCAGAAATGGGAGCAATGGAGGGATTAGCGTAAATGTTAGGCGCGATTGTCGGAGATATTGCCGGAAGCCCGTACGAGTTCGACAGGAGGCGGAAAGAAGCTCACAGCATGAAATTTCCGCTTGTGCTTGAAGGTGTTTCGCGTTTCACGGATGATACTGTTCTGACTCTGGCTGTTGCTGACGCTCTGATGTCGATAATGCCCAAGAGGGGCGGAAATGCTGACGGTGAACAATTCCGCGTGGCCGTTATAGCTTCAATGCGCGAATTTGCCCGGCGTTATCCTAATGCGGGGTACGGTGCGCGTTTCATGTACTGGCTTCTGAGAGGAAATCCGCAGCCTTATAACAGTTTCGGGAACGGGTCAGCAATGAGAGTTTCCCCGATTGCGTGGGCGTTTGATGACTTGTGGACGGTTGAACATTTTGCGGAAATCAGCGCGGAAATCTCGCACAATCACCCGGAAGGCATAAAGGGCGCACAGTCGACAGCCTCAGCAATATTTCTAGCCCGCAAAGGACACAGCAAGGACGAAATCAGGCACTATATCTCCCTGCGTTACGGCTATGATTTGTCGCGGACGCTTGACGAGATTCGCCCGAATTATTTTCACGTTGAGTCATGTCAGGAGACAGTCCCGGAGGCAATAACAGCGTTTCTTGAGGGTGAGAATTTCGAGGACGTTACGCGGAAGGCTGTATCACTCGGCGGGGACTCTGACACGTTAGCGGCTATATCATGCTCAATAGCTGAAGGGATGTACGGAATCCCGGAAGAAATTGACGACATTATGATTCCGCTGCTTGATGATTATCTTACGGACAAATTATTGAAGTGGGAGCTTTGGCGTGCCCATTGAGGGCAGAATTTCAGGGAGGCCGGGAAATAGCCTGAAAATTTTTGCTCCTGCTGACTGTGCTATGATAAGCGGCAAAATTTTTTGAAGGGAGAAAATTACTTCATGGCGTATTATTACAGCGAACCTTCTCACACATTCTCCGAGTACCTTCTTGTTCCGTCGTACTCATCAGAAAATTGCGTGCCGTCAAACGTCTCACTTCGGACTCCCCTGTGCAAGTTCAGGAAGGGCGAAGAGTCTCCGCTGTCGGTGAATATACCGCTGGTGTCGGCGTGTATGCAGTCAGTCTCAAACGACACAATGGCGGTGGCTCTTGCGCGTGAGGGGGGATTGTCATTCATATACTGCTCCCAGTCAATAGAGTCGCAGGCCGAAATGACAGCGAGGGTGAAGCGGTACAAGGCCGGATTCGTGGCGAATGATTCGGCGGTCGGCCCTGAACAGACATTAGCCGACATTCTCAGGCTGAAGGAGCAGACCGGACACACAACAGTAGCTGTTACTCATGACGGAAGCCTCACGGGGAAATTGCTGGGCATAATTACGAGCCGTGATTACCGTGTAACAAGGACTCCTGCTGACACAAAGGTGCGCGACTTCATGACCCCGATCGACAAAGTTATATCCGCTCATGACGGACTCAGCCTCACGGAAGCCAATGATATTTTGTGGGAGCATAAATTGAACTCTCTGCCGGTTGTTGACGATGACGGGAACATGGTCGCGTTTGTCTTCAGGAAAGATTACGACATGCACAAGGAGAACCCGTTAGAGCTTCTCGACAGTCAGAAACGCTACATGACGGGTGCCGGAATAAACACGCGGGATTATGCCGAGAGAGTGCCTGCACTGGTGAACGCCGGGGCGGATGTTCTGTGCATAGATTCGTCAGAGGGCTTCACGGAATGGCAGAGGCGGACTCTTTCGTGGATTCGCGAAAATTACGGGGACTCGGTGAAAGTCGGCGGGGGGAACGTTGTTGACGCTGACGGATTCAGGTTTCTTGCTGACGCGGGCGCGGATTTCGTGAAGATAGGAATCGGCGGCGGGTCAATCTGCATTACTCGTGAAGCGAAAGGAATCGGGCGCGGACAGGCTACGGCGGTGATAGAGGTCGCAAAGGCAAGGGATGAATATTTTGCTGAGACAGGAGTCTATGTGCCGATATGCTCGGACGGCGGCATAGTTATGGACTATCATATAACGCTGGCTCTTGCGATGGGCGCGGACTTCTGCATGTTAGGGAGATACTTTGCGAGATTCGACGAGAGTCCCACGAATCGAGTCATGCTCAACGGGAACTACGTCAAAGAATACTGGGGGGAAGGCTCATCACGCGCAAGGAACTGGCAGAGATACGACAGCGGCGACTCATCACAGGCAAAATTATCGTTTGAGGAGGGAGTCGACAGCTATGTACCGTACGCGGGAAGCCTGCGCGATAATGTCAGCGAGACACTCAGCAAGATAAAATCAACGTTCTGCAACTGCGGAGCATTGAGCCTCCCGGAAATGAGAGAGAAAGCAAGATTGACGCTCGTCTCACCTGTAACACTTGCTGAAGGGGGAGCGCATGACGTTATGATGAAGGAGGCTGTGAGGCGGTCGAAATGATGAAAAGTCCCCCTGCTGTGAAAATTTTCGGCGGGGGGATTAATTTTGCCTCAGAAATATATTGCTGTGAGGACTCAACTTTCTACGGCGTAACGTGCCTCTGTATCTTGCCGACAATAACCATCATGGCAAATGACACAGCGAGGCTCACGGCCATGAACGCAGACAGCGTATAATCATGCAGGAAGTGAAGCATAATCCCCTGAACAAATCCGTGGCAAAGGTACAGCGCGTAGCTCATTTTCCCGGAGAATATCATCATCCGCTGTAACATAACAGACTTCACATCAATACCCCGCGAGCTGATTATGACCATCGTTGCAGCAGGGTAAATCAGAATGTCAGCGTATGAATCTTTCGTGTACAGGCAGACAGAGACAAGCATAATCACAGACAGCGCGAAAATTGCCCCCGGATATTTCAGCCTGATATTGTCCCTGAACGTGAAGACAAGCCAGCCGACTCCCATTCCCGCAAAGCCCCGCATTATTCCCAGCGAGACAACTCGCTTCACAACGCCGTGAACATGAATATGCCCGTACTTTATGTACTATCACAGAAAAGCACAAGGCCGACAATGCCGCGATAATATACGCCTGAATCTTAGGGGTGAATTTCTTTGACAGGAAGAAATAAACGCATGACACGAACATCATCGCCGATATGTACCATGTTGCGCCGTTGTAGTAAGGGAAGCAGTTTATTATTCCCCATTCCTGAATCATCGCAAGCTCTTCAAGAATCGCAATGACTCTCCGCATTCCGTGAAAGCCGTTTAGGAATACGCCTGTGCAGACAGCCGGAATCAATGCCGCAATGTAATACGGGTAAAGGGTCATGAGTCTTCTTTTGAGCCATGAGAAAAAAGATGTTTCGCGGGAAAGTGAGAGAAGGACTTTCGCGCACATGAAGCCGGATATTACGAAGAATGCATCAACGCAAATATAGCCGCCGCGGAAAAGTATATTGCTGTTCCAGCCGAGAAGGAAAAAATTGTAGTGGTATATCACAATTTACGTTACAGGCAGACAGCTTGAAAGCGGCGAAACTGACGGGCGTTATTCGGAGCTTCCGCCATACCTGCGATACCCTACGCCCCCTCCCCCGGGGCTGGCTTTCGGAAAATTCTATACTGTGAAATAGTCTGAGCCTATACGCCCTCTTCATGGCCGATAAATTTTCTTTGCGTTCTGTTCGCGCTTGGCTTTCTCCTGACGCTTGTACGCTGTCTCAAGTGCCCGGACAATCTCGCTCCATTTCGTGCGCCATGCAATATCGGCCTTGCAGGGGGAGTTATCCTTCCGGGAAGGGTTATCGGTCTCGGTGATTCCTTTCGGCCTGCGCTGAATCGTGAAGCCCTCCCCGTCAAATGATATGCTTGAGCCGTCATCGAACGGAATATATACCCTCATTGCCGCGTCCTTAACTTTAACGGAAGAGCCGCGCTCATGATTATTGCGTCCTCGCCGTTGGAGTAATACCCCCGCCGGATAGTCTCGCCGGAAAATGACATCTGTGTGTACAGCGCGATTGCCCCGGAATTTGACTTCCTCACTTTGAGCTTCAGACGGCGGAATCGCATATACACAGCGCAGTCGCCCACAGCCATCAATAACTGCCGCCCGATTCCCTTCCGCCTGTATGCAGTGTCAACAACAAGAGCCATCAGAAGCCCGGCGCGTTTTTCCCGGCCTAAGACAGCATAGCCCAAAAGAGGAGCTTCCGCAGTTGTCGCGAAAGCCCCCAGGTATGTCGTCTCATTCTGCGAGTCATCTCTGAGGTCTGAACGTATTACTTCCTCCGGCCATGAACATGACGAGGCAGCATTTATTCTCAGGATTCCGGGCAGGTCGTCAAATGTCAGAAAGTCTATATCCGGCACATACACAGATTACTGCATTCCTCTGTTGATTGTCTGATTCCTGTCCGCACCGACTCCGATTAATGCTACAGGGACATTCACAGCACTCTCGATATACTTCACGTAGGCTTTCGCGTTTTCGGGAAGCTCGTCAAAGCTCTTGCAGTTCGTGATGTCGTCATCCCAGCCCGGCAATGTCTCGTAGACCGGCTGAATCTCGCCTAATGTCCGCGTGTCTGTCGGCCATGACGTGAACCGCTCGCCGTTTTTCTCGTAAGCTGTGCAGACTTTTATGCCGCCCATGCCCGTGAGAACGTCCAATTTTGTCAGCGCAATGACATCCGCCCCGTTAAGCTCCATAGAGTAGCGCAATGCAGGAATGTCAAGCCACCCGCAACGCCTCGGACGGCCTGTAGTCGCTCCGTACTCGCCGCCGTTCGCCCGGAGTTTCTCGCCCATCTCGGTGAAATCCTCTGTCGGGAATGGCCCTTCTCCCACGCGGGTCGTGTATGCCTTCACGACAGCTATAACGCGGGTCAAATCATGAGGGGCTAACCCTGTCCCGGTGAAAGCTCCCGCCGCTGAGGTTGAAGAGCTTGTTACATAGGGATATGTCCCGTGATCTATGTCGAGCAACGCCGCCTGCGCTCCCTCAAGCAGGATATGTTTCCCTTCGTCAGCAGCACGGCGCAGCAACGCTCTTGTGTCGTCAACGTACGGCGCAATTGCCTCGCCCCATTTCCTTGCAGGCTCGTAGATTTCATCAAAGGCTAATGGCTTCTGCCCGTACAGTTTCGTGATTATCTGATTCTTCTCGTCAAGAATATATGTCAGTCTCTCGCGCAGTAAATCAGCGTCAATGAGATCCTCAACCCTGAGTCCTGAGCGCGAATACTTGTCGACATAGCAAGGCCCGATTCCGCGTCCTGTCGTGCCGATTTTGCGACCCTTCCCGCGGGCTTCCTCCTGAAGTTTGTCGAGCATTTTGTGATAGGGCATTACTACATGAGCATGAGGACTCACAGCAAGCCGCGCCCTGTCCTGACCTTTCGCGAACAAGTCGCCGGTCTCCGCCAGGAACTGCTCAGGGTCAAGAACGAGTCCATTTCCCAGCACGCAGAGTTTTCCCGGGTAGAGCATTCCCGACGGCAGGAGGTGAAACACTGTCTTCTGCCCATCCGTGATTACCGTGTGGCCTGCGTTCGCACCGCCCTGAAAGCGCACAAACACATCAACATCCGCGCCGAGCATGTCGACTACTTTCCCTTTTCCTTCATCGCCCCACTGAGCGCCCACAAGCAAATCTACATTTTTCTTTGCACCCAAAATTATTATTCCTCCTCTTAATTTCTCCGGCCTGCTACTGACCGCATTGATTTTTTCACTTCTTCTATTGCTCTCTGTAACTGTGTATCCTTTGACTTGTCCCGGTCCGGCTCACCCTTCACTTCAATGTCAGGCGACAATCCGACATGGTCAATCACTTTCCCGGAAGGCGTGTAGTATCTCGCTATTGTTACGTATACCCCGCTCCCGTCAGTCAATGGGAACAATGTCTGAACGCTTCCCTTTCCGAAACTTTTCTCGCCGATTAATTTCGCCCGGCCTCTGTCATTCAACGCTCCTGCTACTATCTCTGACGCGCTCGCGCTTCCGCCGTTGATTAATACGGTCATGGGCAAATTAGTCGCGTAGTAATTTTTGTTCGCGTAATATTTCTCGTTTGAACGCTCTGAACGCCCCTTCGTTTCGACAATGAGTCCCTCGCGCAAAAACATGCTTGCTATTTTCACGCTTGCGTCGAGAAGTCCGCCGCCGTTGTTGCGTAAGTCGAGTATTAACGCCCGCATTCCCTTGCGTATCATGTCGCGGACTGCGTTTCGGGACTCGTCTGCTGTGCCGTGCTTGAACTGTGTCAGCCGCAAATAGCCTATATCATCGGACAGCATTTCATATCTCACGCTGTGGAGCTTGATTATCTCCCTCGTAATCGTGAACTCTAAAAGCTCGTCTTGACCCTCGCGCCTTACCCACACTGTAACTTTTGTGTCAGGCTCTCCGCGCAGCTTCTGCACTGCCCTGTCAGATGTCCAGCCTACAACTACTTCATTGTCGATTTTTACGATCTGATCCTTGGGCTTGAGTCCGGCTCTCTCGGCGGGGGAGTCCTCCATAGGGCTTATCACGAGAATTTGCCCGTCCCTGTCGCCTATGTACATTCCGAGTCCGCCGTATTTGCCCTCTAATTCTATTTCCTCGTCTTTAAGCTGGCGGGGCGATACGAACCTCGTATAGGGGTCTTTCCACGCCTCAACCATTCCTTTGGCCGCGCCGTGAAGAAGGTCATCATCTGTGGCCGGCTTTGTGTCCGCGTCAACCTGGTAGCTTTCGATTATGTAGCGAACCTGACGAAGAAGCCACAGTGAGCGCACGTTGAAGGGGGATATTCTGTTGAAGTCGTCCTCGGAAAAGTCTGCTGACTGAGCTTTGTACCCGAAAAGAAATCCCGCGAGCATCAGAGAAGTAAACAGCAAGATATAAACTCTCTTGTATTTCGTCATGTTGAATATTGATTTTGCACCTGCCTTCTGAGAATAGCAAGAATTATACAGCAATCATCAAATTTTTATCTCCGCAAATAGTTCATTGGGTTGACCGCAGAGCCGTTTTTCCTGACCTCGAAATGAAGCCCGTATTCCGCGTCTGTGCCGGTGTTGCCCGCGCTCCCTATCACTGTTCCCGTGCTGACCCTCGCACCCTCACGCACTGAAGTCCGCCCTAAATGCGCGTAAACTGTCGTAAGGTCTCCGCCGTGATCTATTATTACGACTTGGCCAAGTCCCCTCAGCCATCCCTGATAGAGGACTTCTCCCGGCCCGGAGGCTTTCACGGGAGTCCCTGCCGCGGCGGCTATGTCGATTCCTGAGTTGAATATTTTTGTCTTGAATGTCGGGTGAACTCGTGAGCCGTACTGCATTGTTACACGTCCTGTCATAGGCCACGCAAGAGAATTGACGCTCCTTTGAGGCGATGAGCCTGCCGAATTTACCGGGACTGTAGCTTTTGAGCCGCCGACATTAGAATTTTTCCCGCCGGATTTTGACGGGGTAATCTTCATGGCTGAGGCGCGTTTCTTCTTGTTCATGAGATTTGTTATCTTGCTGCCTACAGCCCTTTGCGCTGACTCTAATTCCTTTGCGGCTGACTCGGCTTTCTTCTGCTCGCTCTGTACGTTCTTCAGGAGGGTATCTGTTTTCCTCACTGCGCTGTCGAACTCCTCGCGCTTTTTCCTGAGTTCGTCTGTCTGACTCGTTATCTTCTTTTTGTCGGACTCAAGTTTTGCCTTTGCCTGCGCTAATTCCTTCTCCCTTGCGTTAAGAGCCGCGAACATGGCCAAGTCATTGCGGGCAAAAATATTCAGCATGTACGCGGTGTTGACTGCCTCATGAGGGCCGCCCGCGCTGAATATTGCGTTTATCCCGCTTCCGTCCGGCGAATGCTTGTACAGCTCCGTAAGCCTGCCCCGTAACATCGTGAGTATATGATTCATGGACTCGCTTACACGGGCAATATTGCGGTTCAATTCTGCTACTGATGCCTGAAGTTTCGAGTTCTCGCGCTGAAGGTCATTCATACGGGACTCGGACTCGCTGGCGTTCTGCCTGAGACGGGATAACTGACTCAGCAGGGATTTTGACTCTTTCGATTTCTGCCGGGCTATTTTGTTGTACTGCTCTATGCGCTTCTTCATGTCGGCCTGATTCTGTTTCTGTGTACGAATCTGCTTGTCTATGTTCGAGGCGTTTACCGTCAGCAGAATCAGAGCCAGCAAAAATATTACTCTCTTCAACATTATTCCCCACCTCTAACGCTTGAGATACTTTATCGGGTTGACGGGTGTGCCGTAGTGCCTGACCTCAAAATGAAGGTGATAGCCCGTAACATTTCCCGTCCTGCCGACTTTGGCGATGTTTGCGCCGGATTTCACGACCTGCCCTTCATGTACTAGGCTTGCGGACAAATGCGCGTAAAGTGTCGAGAAGCCCCGGCCATGATCTATTACGACAACGCGACCGTAGCCCCGGAGCCATCCGTTGTAGATGACTTCACCGGGGGCGGCAGTCTTGACGGGAGTACCGTTTGAGGCGGCAATGTCGATTCCTGCGTGGAGGATTTTGCGCTTCAAGATAGGGTGTATCCTGTCGCCGTAGGGACTCGCCATAGGCCCGCGAACAGGCCAGTCGAATTTTGACCCTTTCCCGGTGGCGGGCATGTAGGCTCTTGCGCGTTTCCTCTGCAATTCCGCTATCATCGCTCCGGCTTCCCGCTGGGCTTCTTCTGCTTCACGGGCGGCTTTCTCGGCTAATTCCTTCTGACGGCGCAATGACGTTATGAACCTGTTTGTGTCTTTGATTGTCTGCTGGTACTTGTCGCGCTGTTCCTGTACGGCCTCGCTTTTCTCTTTCAGGCGTATTTGATGGTCGTCCATTGTCCGCCGGGAGAGATCCATATTCTGAATCTTCTCCTGCAATTGCGACAATATATCCTCGTCCCGGTCATTCATGAGCTTCAAGAGATACGCATCCTCGACAGCCTCGAACACGCTCCGGGAGGCAAAAAGAGTCCTCATCCGCCCGGTTTCGCCGTACTTGTACATGTCAACAAGCCGCTCACTCATCTTCTTTGACAGCTCATCAATTTTCACCTGCTCGGCCTTCATGTATACGTCGAGAACGTCTATATTCTCCCGAATCTTTTCGCTCTGAAGCTCTAACAGCGTCAATTCCTGCTCGGCTATATTCTCGTCCTGCTGAAGGGTGTTGACTTTTGTGAGGAGTCCTTCAACACGCGCTCCCATTTTCTTTATCTGACTCCTGTACGTCTGAACCTGCCGCGCAAGCTCCGCCCGTTTCTTTTCCTCCGCCGCTATCTGTGAGTCAATGCTTCCTTTTTGTTTTGCCGCTGACGGTGAAAATAACAGTGCCAGCAAAATTATTACTGCTGAAAGTTTCCTGTTCATCACAAAATGCTCATAAATATCCCTATTTTGTTACAGGGAAGAAGCGCGCCTCCTTTCTTTTTGCTATAATTTTATCAGCGTTTAACGAGTGCCGGATAAAAACATAAAATCAACACATTACATTAAACGTAACCCGGTGGCCTTTCATGGTCTACGGTATAGAGGCTGAGTAAGCCAGCCCCGGCGAATAAGGGTACTCTGAGGCGGAAACATTCGAGGCTCAGACGTTCAGGCCATGTGCCAAACTTCACCGAAAGCCCGCAAGGGTCGCTTACTCTGGCCTCGTGATAGAGTTAATGAATCTTGCCACTACCAAATAGCTGCATACCCATCCCAGAGTCGCACCGAACCCCGCGAGAAGCCCGCAGAATCTCCATATCACCGGCTTGTCTGTGATGATTATGTTCGTCAGCAATGGCAGATTTTCCCGTATCAGCTCAATTCCTGGGAAGTATGCCGCAACTATCCCACCGCCCGCAATAAGCGCGCCGAGAAACGCCAGCAATGTACCTTCAAGCACAAACGGAGTCGCAATATATGCCCGCGTTGCCCCGACAAGGTACATTATCCCGATTTCCTCACGCCGTGAATACAGCGATATGTGAATCGTGTTGTACACTACCAGCGCAGTTATTATCACCGCAAGAAGGAACATGATTAACGCTACCCGCGATGATATTCGTGAAAGGGCTGATATTCTCTTGACGACTAACCCGGCGTAGACGACATCATCAATTTCCGGCATGTCCTTTAACGCCTCGACTAACGGCTCTATGTCGCTTGCGCTGTTGACGTGAATCTCAAAGTTCCACGGAATAGGATTGTCGCCGAGCATTTCAAGCGCACGGGACTGGCTTCCCATTTTCTGCTGAAGTTTTGCGAGGGACTCGGACGGTGAAAATGTCTTTATGCTGTAGACACCTTCAAGGCTCTGAATCCTCCGGGCTATCGCTTCCGCGTCTAATGTGTTGTCCTTCACCATATATGCCTGAACCGCAAGCTCCGACTCAAGCCGCGACAATAAATTTTCCATGTTGAGCGACAAAAGAGTCGTTACACCCAGTACCCAGAGCATTACGCCCGCCGTTATGAGTGTCAGAAGTCCTAATACCCAGTGATGGAAGATTAACCGCCATGTGTCGCGGAGTACGTATCTTAATGCCGTCATTCTGAATATAACCCGCCTTTCTCATCACGGACAAGCCGCCCGCCCTCAAGCTCTATCACTCTCTGCCGTGAGGCGTTCACGATTCCCTGATTGTGTGTTGACATAACAACCGTAACCCCGGCCGCGTTAATCGCAAAAAGGATCTTCATGACTTCCGCCGCTGTGTGAAAGTCAAGATTCCCGGTCGGTTCGTCAGCAATGAAAAGAGACGGTGAATTAGCCAGTGCCCGGGCAATTGCGACTCTCTGCTGTTCCCCGCCGGAAAGCTGTGCAGGCCTCATTGAGCGTCTCCGCCATAGTCCCACCTGGTTTATGACATCTTTCGCACGTTCGGCGACTAATCTTTTCGGGACTGACATAGCTTCCATGACAAACGCTATATTCTCGTAGACTGTGAGAGACGGTATCAGCTTGAAATCCTGCGCGACTAGTCCCACGTCCCTGCGGTAATACGGAATATCGGCCTTCCTCATTCGGGCGAGGTCATATCCTCCGACAGCTACAACGCCTCTTGACGGCAATATTTCGCGTGTTATGAGACGGAGAAGAGTCGATTTCCCGGAGCCTGTCTGCCCGATTATGTAGACGAACTCGCCCTGCTCAATGTTGAGATTTACATCAACGAGGGCGGCTATATCAGGCTCAAATACTTTGCTTACCCCTGAAAACTGTATATTCATTGCGTGAAGTCCTCAGCTCCTTTATATTTTGCGCGTTCAGACATGGCCGAGCGGGTCTCGTATTCGCCCCACAGGGCAAGAACGATGTCATTGACGGTTAATTTCCTGCGTTCGCGGAGTTCGTTCCACAGCTCATGATTCATATATGCCCAGAGAAAAAATATCGTGTCCCGGTTCCGTCCAAGCCTGCCGAGAACAAGCCAGCCCGATAACTGATTGTACAGCACTATCGGTGAAGCGTTCTGCGCGGACATCCGTTTAAGCTCAAGCGGGGAAAATGAAAGCTCTTCAAGCTCCTTCATTGCGTCAGAGTCCGGCATGTCAAGAAGTGAAAACCATATCCGCGAGTCATGGCCGGGGCGCGTGAAAACTTCCGGGCCTGCCTTCAGCCACGCTTTTAGCCGGGTAAGTGTCTCAAGCTCCCCGCGGTTCATGGCGAAACGGAGAGTCCAATATGCTTTTGTGAGAATGATATTATCTTTCACGGCCTGAAGAAAATATTTCTCGTCAAGATATTCTGCGTTCAGCGACAAAAATACAGGCTCATTCCGCATAAACGTTCGTAGCATTAACACCGCGCCCGTGTGATTTCCGGGAGGCTCTGACCGTGCAAACAATTCGCGCCGCAATGTGTTGACCGTTCCGGCTGTGAGGATTGTGGATTCCGCGCCGTCATTGAGAAGCTCTATGCTCTGACTGTCGTATAAGTGGACTTTATGCGGGGAAGTCTCGCGCCCCTCTCCTGAATATATCCATTCAGACCCGCGGCGGCCAATCAAATATTTGTTGTGAGGAAGCAAAAGCATGACGCATGAATCGCCGGGCGGAGTCGGGAAAATTTCCGGCGGAGGAGAAAAATTTTCGGGCGGCAATTCGGCAAGTGAACCATTTGACATTAACTCTAAAAGCATTCCTCTTGTGTTCACTCCTCTGTTACTTTATGGGATATTTTGCCTGTATTATATCTCACTCAGTAATATTCCATGCCTCAATCCGTTTATGCTCACCGTACATTTTTCCGCGCCGAGAGTCTTCATGGCCGCAAAAACTATGCACGCACTTCCGAGAATCACCTCAGCCCGCGATTTTGGCAGGCCGATAATATTCTCACGCTCGCTTAATGTCAGGGACGAATACAGCCGAATCTGCCTCCTTACGTCATTTCGCGTTATAGTGCTTCCGTGAAGACGTGAAGGGACGAAATTCTCGCAGGCATTCTTCACACCCGACATCGCCACGACTCCCCCTCCAACGGCGATAACCTCAGATTTCCCCGCCGTAAAGGACGCTATATCATTCTCAGAAAATAATCCCTCAACATATTTCACAGCCTCATCACACGCGGATTTAGGTACGGGATTCGAGCCGTCAGCAAAAAATTTCTCCGACAGATTCACCGCCCCTACAGGAACGCTTACAGAGCGCAGAATTTCCCGGCCATGCCCCGACACAAATTCGGTGCTTCCCCCGCCCGTGTCAAACATCACTGCATTGCCCGAAATACTAAAGCCGTCAACAGCTCCCAGCCATGAATACCGCGCTTCCTCCGTCCCCGTCAAAATGTGAACGTCAAGACCGCAAGAGTCCTTCACCATTCGCACAAAGTCAGCAGAATTTTCCGCCGTCCTTAGTGCCATAGTCCCGGCAATGAATATCTCCGCTCCGATTTTACGCGCACGGCTCACCATACGGACGACTGCACCGCATGAGAGCTTCATACTTTCGGGAGATAGGAGTCCTGTTGACGACATTCCCCGGCCGAGTCGGACAACTTCCGTCTCATCACGAATCACATGAACAGTCCCCGCGCTTATGGAGGCTACACGCATTTTTATGGAGTTGCTTCCGATGTCTATTACTGCCTTAATCATGAGACCGCCTCACAGTCTCAGCCGCCACAAACACGAACGCCGTCGCAGGAATCGTAAACAGCAATCCCAATGTCCCCGCAAGACTCTGCACTATCTCCTGCGCTATATATGGGTCATTCATTATCCCGGTGATTTCGACTCCCGCAGAGCATATCAATACCGCCATAGGCAATGAGCTTCCCATATACGCCAAAATCAGCGTGTTAATCATGCTTCCGAGTACCTCCGAGCCGACATTGAGTCCCGCAAGAAGTAATCTGTCTAGGTGAATATCCTCGTCATAGTCGACAAACTCAGACATTGAAGCCGTTACGGAGATTGCAACGTCCAACACAGCACCGATTGAGCCGATAAGCACGGACGCAAGCAATATCCCGCGCATGTTCAGACCCGGCAATGTTGACGCAAGCAGCGCAGAGCCTTCACCCGCAAGCCCGGTTAATTCCCACATGTATACCATCACAGCACCGCACAAGAATCCGCACATTACACCGCCGAGACTCCCTGCAAGTGCTACAATCCTGTAACGCGCATGACGCACTACGCACAAAACTGTTACCGTTGAGATGATAAAGACTGACGCAACCGCAAGCCACACACAGTCCCAGCCTTTGACCGTCAAAGGAATCATAATGAACACGAGAACGAACACTGACGCGCCGAGTCCCAGTAACGCGAAAAATCCCCGCCAGCCCGTGAACGCGATTAACATCGTGCAGACAAGCATAACGATTCCCGCAACTGAAGGTATCCTGAATGCATCGGCGATGGAGTACTGAATTGTTCCGTCCGTGAACATGTCCCACACAAGAAGGTAACGCCGCCCGGGAACAATATCGAGTCCGCTCCCTGAGAGTCTCACTGTCTTTAACGTCATCTGCTTTCCCGGCTCACTCCCTGAGACAAGCTCCAATACTGTATCACGCTCGGCCATCTCGTAGGAGTCTTCATCTTCCGAGGGGATAATCTTTTCCGGGCCTGCTGAGATTACGCGGACGATTAGAGACTCGCTGCTGTTCCACCGGGAAACAGTGAAAGAGTCGGCAAAATAGTAGAAGCCCTGAGAGATAAGCATAGCAATAATAATCCTGATGAGTAAATTTTTCGTCCTCATAATGAAAGCCCCCGCGCTGAAATAAATTCTCTCATGTCGTCCGGCAATGGAGCTGTAAAAGTCTTCCCGGCAATTTCTGACAGTGAGTCGTGAATGTCGTCCGGGAATGATAGTTCATATGCGTGCAATAATGGCCGTGATACATTGGCGCGTCTGTTTGCGTGAAAATCTCCGTATTTCCTGTCGCCTATTATGGGATGATGTATATATGCCGTGTGGACTCTGGCCTGATGAGTTCTGCCCGTCAGCAATTCAATCCGCGCTAGGGTATATTCGCCGTCTGTGCTTATGGGTGATATGACTGATACCGCCCTCGCCCCGTCAGCAGAAACTTTCACCGTATTATTCTCAGCGTCCTTCAGTAGTGGAGCGTCAACCGTAATATTCTCCGGCAAATTTCCTGCGATGACAGCGATATATATTTTTCGGACTCTCCTTGCTTTGAACAGCTCCTCCAATGCCCTCAATGCCTCCCCGTGAAGAGCAACAGAAAGCACCCCCGTTGTGTTACGGTCAAGACGGTGAACAGCCGCGGGCGGGTAAGAGTTTGGGCCGACATAGCCGCGTATGCGAGTGATGATTGAGTCTCCGTTAGGTTCGTCGGGCTGAACGAGAATATTTGCGGGCTTGTTCAGAATCATGACATTTTCGCCCTGAAATATTATGCCGATTTTGCCGAGACCTGAATATTTCGGGGGGGCGTTAAAGATTTCGCCTTTGACCCATGGGACTGTGAGAATGTCCCCTGCGTTTACGTGAGTCCCTCCGTCCCGGACTCTTTGGCCGTTTACGCGTACTGCCCCTTTTCGGACGGCCTTCATGATTTCGCCGAGGGTTACGGCCTTGAAGGTTGTGCGTAATACACGGTCAAGCCGCCTGCCGTTGTCGTCCTGCGATACAGTGAGGGAATGACTCATAGCTTTATGCCCCGCCATAATCGCCGGTCAATTGGCTGAAGGTAATCGGTCATATCTGCGTCAGGGTTGAGCGCGTCAATCTGCGTTTTCCAGTACGAAAGCTCAAAGTCTACATTATCAGCCGCGCTAACGATAAATGCTTCAGGTGTTGCGGGCAAAACTGGCGAACCGTATTCGCGTTTTCCGTGATGGCTCGTAATTATGTGGCCTAAAGCGAGCGTGATGTTCTTGTCGAGGGACTCAGCCTCAGCGTATTTCATGAACATTGCGTAGCCCATAGCGATATGTTCAACCGCTGACCCTGCTACTGTAACCTGCGGGGCGGGATTCATAGTGTAGGCTTCAAGTTTGCCGATGTCGTGAAGGAGTGAGCCTGCTATAACGATGTCCATGTTGACGGGAATCTTGAAGACAGAATAATGCCGGGCAAGATCCATAGCACCAATTGCGACAGATACGGAATGTTCGAGGAGTCCGCCTGTATAAGCGTGATGGAGTGATACAGCCGCCGGCCATGACCTGAATTTTTCCCAAAGCCCGTGCTTGAAGAATACAGCGTGAACAAAATCATGAAGCTGTTTGTGCGAAATCTGAGCGATTAATTTCATGAAGAGGTCTTCGAGAATTTCTGCTTTTACGGGTGAATGACGTGTGAACATTTTCGGGGGATATTCTTCCTGGCTGAGGTATGATATTTCGCTGAAGTTGTACTGTATCTGCTCTCTGAACTCGGCGACAGTCCCGATGACTTTCACGGAAGCACCCTCGAATTTCAGCCCGCAGTTTTCCGGGTCAATGGGAAAATCGTCCCCGCCCTGAGTGTTACGCCATGAGGAAGCCTGCCAGACTTTTCCGTCAATGTCCCCGGAAGGGTCGCTCAATGTCATATCCCAGAATGAAGAGTTGTTGCGGTCTTTCCTGCGTATGAATTTCGACACGACTCCAATTGTAACGAAATCGGAATTTTTCGGGAGCTGCTTTATGTCTTTGACGCTGAGAAAATTTTTCATGATGAGTGAGATATTTTGCCTTTCGCGTGAATTTGGCGATATTATATCAGCGGTGTGTGTCCTCCTTTTTGTGATCCGTGAAAATGCCTGTGCGAGTCCGGCGTGATGTAGTGATTGTGTTCGTGGGTGTGCGTGAAAATATGGGCGTGAAGGATTCCGTTATGGCTGTGAATATATGCGTGCCTGTGGGCGTGGGAATGTCTCTGCCTCAGCGTGTCAATCACAGCAAGTGCTGACCCTGCGAGCATTACGGCCAGCGCAAGAATGTACGTCCCTGAAAGTTTCTCGCGGAGAAGCACGAACGACATCACCGACCCGATAAACGGAGCGGCGGCATAATACGCGCTAGTTTTGGCGGCTCCTAAAGTTTTCTGCGCCCTGACGTAAAGGAATATGCTTAAACCGTAAGCCACAAATCCCAGCACGAGAGCGCACAGAGAGTCATAAATCGGGGGGAGGCTCTCTCCTGTCATCAACGCTATCATTATTGAGCCGAGTCCCGAAAAAAGTCCCTTCAGTATCACGATCATTGACGCGCTTTTTGATGATAATTTTCTCGTGCAGTTGTTCTCAAGCCCCCAGAATGACGCGGCAAGAAGTACGAATATTGAGCCGTAAGAAAATTTCAGGCTATCAGCTCCCCCAAATGTCAGAATCATTCCCGACAATGTGATTAGAGCGATGGCAACACGCAGACGATTTGACACAGGCTCGCGGAATATCACGGAGGCAATGAGGGCGGTTGCGACAATCTCGAAATTTCCCAGAAGAGAGGCGTTTGATGATGTCCCGAAAGCTATCCCCGTCATCAGGAAAATCGGCGCGGCAATGTCAAGAACAATCATTCCGGCAATGAACGGCATATCATACCGCGTGAAAGGCTCTGTGTTCCCCTCAATGTTAAGTTTCAGCAGCGAAAGAATCATCATGCCTGCTCCCGCTCCGAGATAGAGAAGCCCGGCCATGAATGAAGGCTCAATGTTACGCAGGAGGATTTTTGACAGCGGGACATTCAGCGCATAGAAAACGGCGGCGGACAACGCGAAAATTACGGCTTTTATTTTTATGTTCATGGGCGGATTATACTATAGAAAAAGGAGGTTTTTACGTTGATACTTTCAGGATTAGAGATAAAGAATCACATAGGCCGCGAAATTATTATTGACCCTTTCGACGACTCACGCCTTAATCCCAACAGCTATAACTTGTCGCTACATGATGAGTTACTCGTGTACACTCATGAAGAGTTAGACATGAGGCGCGACAATCCGTCAGCAAAAATCGCAATCCCCTCTGAAGGATTCGTGCTTAGGCCGGGAAAATTATACTTGGGACGCACAGCCGAGTACACGAAAACAGAGGGCTATATTCCTATGCTTGAGGGGCGGTCATCAATTGGGCGGCTGGGAATCTGCATACATGTTACGGCGGGATTCGGTGATGTGGGTTTTGCTGGGTATTGGACGCTTGAATTATTCTGCGTTCAGCCTGTGAGGATTTACGCGGGAGTCCAGATAGCGCAGATATATTATCACACAATCACGGAGCCTTACGAGCGTTACACGTCAGGAAAATATCAGAACAACACGGGGATACAGTCGAGCATGTTATACAAAGAGTTTGACAGAGTATAATAATCACTCGTTCACAAAAGACAGGAGAAAATTATTGACCGTGAAAAAAGTCGGAATGATAGTAAACTTACGCAAGCCCGAAGCCGTGAACATGGCCGGAAAATTACTGCAATGGGGAAAAGATAACGGCTGTCCCTTTCTTTTGCCGCACCATGAAGCCAGCGCACTCACCACAGCGGGACTCGACGATGAGCAGTGGCTGAAGACTGTTGAGCTTGCTGTAGTAATCGGCGGGGATGGTACATTCTTGCGGGCTGCCCGCTACATCATGGGAACGGACATAATACTTCACGGGATAAACATGGGTCATCTAGGCTTCCTCGCGTCAAGCCGGCCTGACGAATGCGAGAATGATTTGCAGAATATACTTTCCGACAATTTCACGGTGCTTGAACGGCGTGTGCTGAAGTGCATACTGTATCATGACGGTTCAGCCCTTCACCGAATATACGCCCTCAATGACGCAGTACTAACTACGAACGCAATAGCCAGACTCCTGCGGATTGAGATACTGTTCAACGGAAAATTTTTCTGTGAAATGCCTGCTGACGGCGCAATAGTCTCAACGGCTACAGGCTCAACGGCATACGCTCTTTCAGCGGGAGGCCCTGTTATTCCCCCTCAAATGAACGCGATGATACTTGCTCCCTTGTGCGCTCACACTCTGTACTCTCGTCCGTTAATCGCGGCTGAGGATGACTGCATATCGCTTATCCCTAAAGGAGCGTCGCGGGATATACTTTTGACGCAGGACGGTCAGTTAGCGTATGAGGTTCTCCCGGGCGACAAGATAGACATAACATTATCGCGGTCAAAGAGAATACACACGGTGAATCTTCCCGGGCGGAGCTTTCTTGACATCGTGCGCGAAAAACTGGGCTGGGGGCAGGCGTTCAGGTGATACGGCGCGTAACAGTACACAACATCGGCGGAATACGCGAGGCGGAATTGACATTTTCGCCCGGCCTCAACGTCATAACGGGCGAGAGTGGCGCGGGGAAGTCTAGCGTAGTGCGTTCGCTTGAACTGTTGACGGGGACTCGCGGGGGCGTGAAATACATTCGTGCGGGCGAGTCACGGGGAAATGTGGAGGCTGATTTTGACGGCCTCACAATATCGCGCGAAATTCTCAGCACAGGGCGGTCAAAGGCAAAAATTGACGGCGTAAATGTCGGTCTCAATGAATGCGCCGAGCGTGTCAACAGCCTTGTGAGGATTCAGAGCCAGTTCGCGCAAATGGAGCTGTTAGACCCTTCCCGGCAGTTAGCGATGATTGACTCGTGCCTTCCCGCGAAAGTGAGGGGGGATATTATTCCGTCATTCCGTGAAATTTTCGACAAGGCCAGCACAAGCGCGAGAGAGTTACGCGAAATCAAGAAACGCCGGGCCGACATAGAGCGGAAATACTCGAACGCCCGCGAAATTTTTTCCCTCGTCAAAACCGCAAAGCCTGAAGCCGGACTCGAAATGCGCCTCGAAAACGAATTAGCCGACATCACCCACAGAATCGCGAAACGCGAAAGGGCGCGTGAATCTCTTGACCTTCTGACGGGCGGACTGTCTGAGAACGGCTTAATCCCGAACGCTGAGTCATGCTTTGAGTCTCTTTATGACTTCATGAATGATGATGAGGCTGACGAAATCCGGCGGTCATTTGAGGTGCTGTACATGTCGGTGAAGGGTCTTGCGGGTGAAATCGGCGATGATACAGATGACGCGGCCATGAAGGAAGCTACAGAGTCGCGGCTTGGAGCATTGCGGCGGCTGAAGAGGCTGTGCAATATTCCCGATGAAGGGCAATTGCTGACATACTGCGGTGAAATCTATGAGAGTCTCGAATGGCTAGAGAAGAGCTATAACGGAATGGAGGAGCTTTCAGCGCGTTCACTTGACGAAAAGCGGCGGGCTAATTCTCTTGCGATGGAAATCCGCCGGGCGCGTCATGAGTCTGGCGGAATATTAGCGGGCCGGGTCAATGCTGTACTCTCTGAGCTTGCCATGAACGGAATAACATTCAGCATAAATTTCACGGGACTCACAAAATTACGCCGGGATGGTGCGGACAGTGCGGAGTTTATTTTGACGGACGGGACTCGCTCAGGCCGTGTAGAGAAAATAGCCTCAGGCGGTGAACTGAGTCGGCTGTTGCTTGCGTTACAGCTGTCGCTTCCTGAAGAGTGGCTGCCTCCGACGATAATATTTGACGAGGTTGAAGCGGGACTCGGAGGGCGTGCGGCGGTTTTGTCGGGGCTACAGCTGAAGAAGTTATCGCGAAAGTGTCAGGTGATACTTGTTACGCACGAGGCATCAATAGCGGCGTTAGGGGACTCGCACATACTGATTCAGAGAGCCGGAAGCGAGTCGGCCATGAAGAATATCACGGGCGGTGAAAGAGTGAGGGAAATTGCGCGTATGCTTTCGGGGTCGCCTGACATGACGGAGGCACTAGAACACGCAAGAACGCTGTTAGGCTAAAATTTGACGGCGTGAATAAAAATACATGGCAATGATATACCGGGCAAAAAAAAAATCCCTCCCCCGATAATGGAGAAGGGAAAATAAATTTTCCGGCTACACGTTCGCTTCAAACCATGCGCGCAACTCTTCAGCGTCCTGAAATCCCACGTGCCTAGCTGTAACTTTGCCTTCCTTCATGATTACGATGTTGGGAATGCTCATTACCCGGAGCTTCTTGGCCAGTCCGGGATTCTCCTCAGCGTCTGCCTTGAAGAACTCTGCTTTGTCTGCGTACTCTTCTGACAGAGCCTCGACTACGGGAGCTATCATCTTGCACGGCCCGCACCATGTTGCCCACACATCGAGCAGGGCTACTTTGGCGGCATTGAGAGCGGAGTCGTCATCGTTCGTTATGACTTTTACGGCCATGATTGAGTCCTCCCTAGAGCAGAGATGCGGCGCACTTCTCAACGTCGGCCATGTCCGCTGTAGGCTCAAAGCGGGCGACTACATTCCCGGAGCGGTCAACGACAAATTTCGTGAAGTTCCACTTTATGTCGGGCTTCTTGGCGAAATCGGGATCAGCCTTTGCGAGCATCTCATTAAGCACCGCCGTGAGCTTGTGTTCGCCGAACCCCTCAAAACCTTTCTGGCTCTTCAGGTACGTATAGAGGGGAAGCTCGTTAGGGCCATTTACGTCAGCTTTCTTGAACTGGTCGTATGTCGTGTTGAAGTGGAGCGTGCAGAAGGCGTGAATTTCCTCATCGCTGCCGGGAGCCTGATTGCCGAACTGGTTGCAGGGGATGTCGATGATTTCGAGTCCCTTGTCGTGGTACTTCCTGTACATTTCTTCGAGCTGCTCATACTGGGGTGTGAAGCCGCAGCCTGTCGCGGTGTTGACGATGACGAGAACCTTGCCCGCGAATGTTGAGAGTTTTACCTCTTCACCCTTGGGCGTGAATACGGAATAATCATAAATTTTGCTCATTGCGTAAGCCTCCGTGTTTAGTATTAATGTCAGTGCTAGTATGGAAATGATACCTATCATTATACACTCACCATCCTAGAATATAAACATGGCCGGGCAAATTGACTTACCAGCCATGATGCCGCACAGCGTCAAACAGATATTTCAGCAGGGAGATTTTGCCTCTGGGTGTGTCATGCAGGAAAATCCCCGCACGCCTTAGCAGCTTGTTGACGGTTCCGCGAGTGCGGTATTTCTTCTCCCATTCCGCTTCATATTCGGGCGAAGGAGTTATTGATTCTGTTATTTCTTCCCGGGTTATTTCGTGGTCATGCGCGAATCCTGACGGGAAAATCAGAAAGCTGTCCTCATTCTCAAGCCCCCGCTCAAATTCCATCTGCCTTTTCTGAAGGTGTACATGCAGAAATTCACGCTCCTGCCCGTCTGGATATATCCCGAAAAGTTTACCCCTATCATATCTGAACGCCGCAATAGGTTTATCCGGGGCTGCCCACAATGTCATTTGCCTGCGGTAAGGCACAATATCAGCCCGTCCGGGAATAGGGCTTTGCTTTCATCGAAAAACATAGCGGCCTTTGATATGTAGCACGAACTTGAAATCAGAATTAGCCCCGGCACTTTTCAGCCACAGGGGAAAATAATTCGGCAACTTCCCGAAATACGGCAGTATCATCGCAACTTTATATTTCAACGGTCAAAGACTCCTTCACTTTTTGGGATGGCTATATTCTACACTATGAGCATAGCGTCCCCAAATGAGAAAAACCGCCAGCCCTCCGCCGCGGCTGTCTCGTAAATATCAATCAGGCGGGACAAAATTTCTTCCTCATGGCCGTATGCTTCTGCCTTGTCCGCCGCAAACGCCGACACAAGCATAATCAGCGAGCTTTGCGGCAAATGGAAGTTTGTGATTAATGCGTCAACAACATGAAACTTATAGCCCGGATAAATATAGAGTCCTGTATCTTTCACGCCCGATGTGATTCCGTCCCCGTCAGCAAAAGACTCAAGAGTCCGCGCTGAAGTCGTCCCGGACGCAATGACACGCCCGCCGGATTTCCTGCATTCCCGGATTAATTCTGCTGTCTCCGGGGAAATTTCGCAGTGTTCCGTGTGAATGCGGTGATCCCGTATGTCCTCAGATTTTACCGGGCGGAATGTCCCTAGTCCTACGTGAAGAGTCACATACGCTGTACGGACTCCCATCGCCTGAATCTTTGCGAGTAGTTCGGGCGTAAAGTGAAGGCTTGCTGTAGGGGCGGCTGATGATCCGTCATTGCGGGCGAAAACTGTCTGATACGATTCGCGCATTGTGTTGTCTCCGTGAATATAGGGGGGAAGGGGAACATTCCCAGCAGTCTCAAGAAACATCATAAACTCACCGCGGGACGGAAAATCAAATTTCACCCGGCGTATTCCTTCCGGCAAATCGTCCGTGATATATGCTTCATGGCCGGAAATCATCACAGTATCACCAGCGTGAATCTTCCGGGCAGGCTTCACGAGCGCGTCCCATTCGAGAAAGTCCGCCGTAACATTCCGCAGTAATAACAGCTCGCATTTACCGCCCGTTTTGCGTTTTGCCCATAATCTTGCGGGTATGACTCTGGTATCGTTCAGCACAAGCAAATCTCCCGGCCTAAAATATTCGGTGATGTCCCTGAAATGCCGGGATTCTGTCGTGTCATCTCTCACATTCCACACAAGAAGCCGTGAAGAATCGCGGGGGACTGCGGGAGTCTGGGCTATGTTCTCAGGAGGGAGGGAATAATTGTAGGACGCTAAATCGTAGAGTCTCTCATGCGGAATTGTCATCACTTTATCTTTTTGACGGACGTTCCCGGGTAATAGTGGGCTAATATTTTCTCGGCTGTGTAGCCCTGCTCGGCCATCGCCATTGCTCCCCATTGAGACATTCCAACACCGTGTCCCCAGCCGCGCCCGTAAAATATGAAGTCATTGCCGGCCTTCTCAACGGAATACCCGTATTTGTTGCGGGGCTTTTTGGCGGGTTATGATTTTTTGCCGACACGCCCGATTCCTGTCTGGTAATACTTCTTGAGCTTTCTGGGATTCGAGAGCATGTCAATCAATTCTGTTGACGTGAAGACACCTTCAGAGGCCATTTTTGCGAGTCCGCGCTCCTCCTCAAACGTTAGTGCCGTGTCAGAAGCCTGCGTTTTCTGAGGCGTTACGATTCCGCTTGGCGTTGCTTTGTTGTCGACTTTGAACGCACCGCCCGACGGTGTAAGCATTGTGCTTTTGATTTCACGTGGGCTTACTGCTGTGCGGAACTGGCTGGCCTTCATTGACTTGCTTCCGTTTGAGCCAATGAATGTCATTGTTACCGCCCTTCCGCCGTCATCGACTTCTGACACCTGAACCTCTGAGATTTCGCCGATGTCATCCCCTGTAACTTTCTTCACGGCGTTCTGTATTCTCTGCGCCGAAATTTTCGCGTTCCATGATGAGACGGGCGATTTGTAGTTGACTATCTCAGGGACTCCCTTCAGGTATGGATAATTCGTACCCCATACGTCAGAAATATCCGCCGTGTGTCCGCCGCTGTCTGAGTGGAAGTACGTAATCGCCAAATCTTTGCCGTAAGTCAGGACTTCACCTGCCGTGCTTGCGACAGCCTGATTCGTTTTCGCCGTCTCGACTCCTGCTCCCTTGTAGACCTGATCCGCGTCAGTGTCGACAACATCATAGCCCTTCTCGGCTCTGTTCATGCTCTGCTTCAGGACGTAGGTACGGGCGCAGATGGCCTGAGTCCGCAGTGCTTCATTGTGCCAGTTTGCGCCGACTTCAGCAGGGAGAACCCCGCACAAATACGACTCTACATCAATCACATTCAGCAGTCCCGCACGAGGCGTAATCATGAATGCCCCCCGGTACATTCTCCCTTTGTGCTGTAACAATCCCGCCCCCGAAATTCTCACAGGCAGGAGAAACTGATGACCCATAATCACAGCATAGCCGCCGCTTACGGAAATTTCTGCGCTGTCTCCGAGATTGGCGAGTCGGCCTTCTGAGTCTGTCATAGTGAGCATTCCTTCTGTTATTCCGATAGAGTAAGAGCCGGAGTTTGACAGCCTCACATAGACATCACGCGCAAAACTTTCGCCCGGCCATGTGAGAACGAATGCCATAATGACAAAAATTCTGATACGAATATCAATCATCCCCCCTCATACAAAGAAAGACCCGCAACAGCCGCCGCGAGAGCATCTGCCGTGTCATCGGGTCTCGGTGTTTCCTCAAGTGATAATATTTCCCGCACTGCCGCCTGTATGTCGTGCTTTTTCGCCTTTATGTTTCCTGTTACGCTGCGTTTTATGCTGTTTGGAGTAAGCTCTATGAACGGGAGATTGTTTTCCGCAATGAGGAGCATTATTACTCCCCGCGCCTGATAAACATATTCAGCTGTCCTTGCATTTTTCCCGAAAAACAATTTTTCAACCGACACGAAATCAGGACAAAGAGCCGTAATTTTCTCCTGCAAGACGGTATGAAGTTTCAGCAAACGCTCTGTGAATTTCATTGCCGGAGTCGTCTCTATACAGCCGTAACCGACAGCGCAAAGCCCCGAATCCGTCATCATTACAGCACCGTAACCAAGTCGGGCAAGTCCGGGATCTATTCCCAGACATACAGGCAACTAATCATCCTCGATCTTTGACGCTACCTCGTCAGGAATGTCAAAGTTAGAGTAAACATTCTGAACGTCGTCGTGTTCCTCAAGAGCGTCAACAAGCCGCAGAACTTTCCGCGCCGCTTCCGGGTCTGAGACTTCAACGGGAGTTTTTGCGATCATTGAGACTTCAGCATTATCTATGACATATTTCGCGTCCTCAAGAGCTTTCTGCAATGTGTCAAGGTCTGACGGCTCGCAGTACAGCGTGAAGCCCTCATCATTTGCTTCCATGTCGGACATACCCGAATCGAGTCCGAGAGTCATTAGTTCGTCCTCGTCAATATCTTTCCCTTTTACTTCAATGACTCCTTTTCTGTCGAACATCCACGCCACAGAGCCTTCCGAACCCATCTGCCCGCCGTTTCTGGCAAGGAGTGCGCGAATTTCGGGGGTAGTGCGGTTTCTGTTGTCGGTCATGACGTTCACGAGGACTGCTATACCTGAAGGGCCGATTACCTCGTAGGTGAGTTCGTCATATGAGATGTCGCCAAGCTCGCCCGTTCCGCGTTTTATGGCGCGTGTGATATTGTCGTTGGGTACGCTTACGGCCTTTGCGCGTTCGATGGCTGTCTTTAGGCGCATGTTCATGGCCGGGTCTCCGCCGCCGTCTTTGGCCGCGATGATTATTGCGCGCACGAGCTTCTGAAACAGGTTACCGCGCTTTGCGTCCTGAGCTGCTTTTCTGTGCTTGATGTTTGCCCATTTTGAATGTCCTGACATGTTAAATCACTCCTAAATATTAAAGATACCCCACTGTTTCCCACTTGTGAGGTGTTACCCTCCTTCCGCTTGCGCTCCCTCCCTCCTTGTCAGGGGGGGACGAGAGACTCGCCCGTGTTCTTGCCTCCCCTGCGAAAGGGGAGGGCAGGGTGGGGTCGGGGAAGATTTTATTTCCCGAAGAAAGGAATCGGCTTGCGTTTGTGTTCTGAGCGTCTCCGCATAACGTCAATGCGCTGTTTTGCTGACGGGTCATCAATTTTCCCGGACGCTAAATATTCGTCGAGTACGTCATACGTGAATCCCATATCGCCCTCATCAGTCTGTCCGTCAACGAGTCCCGCGCTTGGAGCTTTCGTGATGATTCGTTCGGGGACTCCCAGTATTTTGGCCATTGCCCGAATATCACGCTTCAGGAAGCTCACCAGCGGCAGCAAGTCAGAGCCTGAGTCGCCGTATTTCGTGAAGTATCCTGTCTCGTATTCTGACCTGTTGCTTGTCCCGCAGACTAAAAGCCCGTTTGACTGGCCGAGAGCGTAAAGCGTAACCATTCGGAGTCTGGCCTTCATGTTTGAGCGGACTAGGGGACTAAGATTCCCGCCGATTGCATCGCACATAACGGTGAATGTTTCTGACAGGTCAGCGCGGGTATATCTCACGTCAAGAGATTCTGCGAGGAGGATTGCGTCTTTCTCGTCATCGGGATTGCTTCCGCACGGCATAATCACGCCGAGTACACCTTCACGGCCTAACGCTTCACGGCCTAACGCCGCAAGGACTGAGGAGTCAATTCCGCCGGAGAGTCCGAGAATTATTCCTTTCGCGCCGGCTTTCCCGACCTCATCAGACAGCCATTTTTCGCACTGAATTACTACATCGCGCAAGTCTTTGTGTTCCTCTCTATTTTGTGTGGATAAAATTTTCTGTATTATACACTCATTTGTTACAGCCTGAAGATTATTCCGATGTTACGAGAATTTCGCCGTCCCCCGAAAACGCATAATCATGTTCACAGTTACACGGCACGAAAATATTTCCCCCCTTCAGCAGCCCGCACGAAAAATCACCGCACCTGAACACGCATTCACCGTCAATGCACATCATGAAGCGGAAGCCTTTTCCCTGAGTGTTACCCGTGAAAGGAGCGCGGAGTCTCTCAGCCCGAAATTTGTTGCAGCTCACTATGACATTTCCCGCCCGGCCCGGAGGCGTGATATTCAGCGGGAATGTGTTTGTTACGTCAAGTGCCTTGCGTATGTGAAGCTCCCGCGGCTTTCCGTCTGCGCCTAATCTCCCGTAATCGTATACCCTGTACGTTATGTTGCTGTTCTCTTGAATCTCTGCTAACGTTATCCCCGCCCCGATTGCGTGAATCGTCCCGGCAGGTATGAAGAACATATCACCGTCATTAACATAAATTTTCCTCAGAATGTCCGTTAATGTCTCATCCATTATTGCCCGCTCAAATTCACGCCGCGTAACATGCCTGCTGAAACCGAGATATATATACGCTCCTTCCTCATGGCCGAGAATGTACCACGCCTCAATTTTTCCCCGGCTGTGTTCGACTCTCCGTGCGTATTCCGTGAACGGGTGAACCTGAACCGACAAAGGCCGGGCAGCGTCAATCAGTTTCACCATAAGCGGGAAAGAATCATCAGGGCTGAATTTTCCTGAGACTATCGCCGGAAATCTCCTCACAGCCTCCGAGAGAGTCAGCCCGGATAATTCGCCGTCAAGAATGATATTGTCCCCGTCCGGGTGAGAGGCTAATTCCCAGCTCTCAGCGAGAGTTTCAGACTCAGGAGTCTTCCTCCATGACGTTATGAGATTCTTACCGCCCCATATGTAGTCCTTGTAGACCGGCTTTAACCTGAACGGCAGCATGATTTACACCGACATTTTTCCGCCGTCAATGTAGACTCTTGGGACTCTTGCTGACGGAGCGCAGACTATCTCATGAATTATTGTCCCGGCGTTTTTCGCGGCAATGGGTGCAAGTTCCCCGTCAAGAATCACAGCGACATCCCCGGCTTTCACGTTCGGTACATCAGTAACATCAATCATCATCATGTCCATGCACACCCGCCCTAACACAGGACACGCCGCCCCGTGAACTTTCACGCCGTAATTGTTCGACAGTACGCGGTGAACACCGTCAGCATATCCTGCGGGAATGACTGCGATAACAGAGTCGCGCTTTAGGGTATACGTTCGCCCGTAGCTTATTGTCGTTCCCGCCGGAAGATTCCTGACCGCCGTAATCCTGCTCTTGACGGTCATAACTGGGTGAAGTCCTAAGTTGCTTCCCTCGTTGCCTGTTTCTGTTGACGCATAGCCGTAAAGGACGAGGCCGAATCGTCCCATGTCTAAATGTGCCTCCGGGTAATCAATAACTCCCACAGAGGCCGCAGAGTGTACTATCTCGAAATCGCGTCCCATTCCGTGAAGGTACTCCCTTGCGTCAAGAAGCCGGGACAATTGCAGGCGCGTATAGTCAGAATCCCCGTCAGCCGCGGCAAAGTGCGTGAACATTCCTTCAGCATATAGCCCGGGCATGTTGCAGACTCCGAGAATCTCACGCGCTGTAGACTCTTTCCCACCGTCATCATCAGGCCAGTAAAATCCCGTCCGGCTCATTCCCGTATCAACCTTAATGTGAACGCGGATTGATTTCCCCGATGAGGCCGCGTAATCTGAGAGGGCTTTTGCGTTCTGAGAGTCGCCGACCGCCTGTGTGATTCTGAAATCGGCCATGAGTGAAGCGAGATCGGGAGTCGTTTGTCCGAGACATAATATCGGAATCGTTACGCCGTTTTTGCGGAGTTCGACTCCTTCCGGGATTGTTGCGACCGCGAGCCAGTCCGCGCCGGAGTCCTGTAACTTTTTGGCGCATTGAGTCATTCCGTGCCCGTATGCGTTTGCCTTCACGACTCCGAGAAATTTTGCTGACGGTGAAAGATGAGTCCTCAGAATTTTTGCGTTTAATGCGAGTGCGTCAAGATTTATTTCCGCCCACGTTCTTGAAAGCGCGAGTTCTAATTCTGTCATCAAAAAAATTGCGCCGTATACCCCTTGCTTTCGCTATGGGGAGGAGGCGCATACCTCCTATTTCTTGTTGTAACGCCCAAGGGCGTGCGGGCTTTATATCTGCTAACATGAAACAGACCTCCGCCCGCTAGAGTAATAATCCTTCGCCAATGTTATCCTGCGGTTTTGTATGCTTGCAACACTGTCCCTACCCCTCAGAACTGCTTAATCACAAGCCGCAGTGCTACAGATTAGGATTTACGTCCGTAGGTGCCTATATATTCGCAGGCAACGTAGCTTACGCTAAGGCTAGTCAGTCAAGGCTTTTACAAGCCTCCGGCTTTAGCCGTGAGGTTACTGACTATGATTCTCCTTGTGGATTGTATGAGGGATATTATATCTTCACTGCGTAATTTTTCAGACAAAAACGCCGGGCATATAGTGTAAAATACTCGCGCAAAATTTTTCGTTTACGTGAAGTGATTGCACAGTGCATACTGAAAGACAAGCAATAACCCTCTTGACATTCCGCGAAAATCGTAATCATAATTGTTACGGGCTTACGGGCTTACGGGCTTACGGGCTTACGGGCTTGGGCTATTCATATGCGTAAAATCCCTTCACATATTCGGATTCACCTGACGAGATTTTTCCTTTGAGCGCAAATTCAGATGTGCGGATTCATTTTCCGTGCGAGTCATTCAACCACAAACATAAAGGAGAATCTCAATATGAGTATCAGAAAATTAACATCAATACTTATCACGGCATTAATACTTTTCGGCGCAACATCAGCATTCGGAGCAGAATACAAAACAAAACTCACGCTCACAGTCGCTCACGCCTCAACAACAGATGAGGCATACGTCCTCACTGTCCCTGCCGACCTGACGCTTTCAGGTTCGGGCTGGAACTCAATCGGTAACGTCAACGTTGCTCATGACTCAACAAAAACAACGACAACATTCGACACTTCAAAGAAAGTTGTTGTTACTGCGTCATCACAGAACAGCGGTCTCACTAACACTACAGACAGCACCAAGAAAATCTCCTACACCTTCAAGAATGCTGAGACTGAAACAGGCGACGGTTCAAGCAATCTGTCGATCGAGTTCTCAGCGTCAGAAATCAACACTTCGGGCGGAACAAATAAGTCTTTCGGTATCGTAGTTGCCGACACAAGCAGTGCAAGCAACGGAACATACGAGGACTACATCACCTACACGGCGGAAGTTCAGTCGGCAGCCACAACCACCACCGTAACATGGAATGCCTCTGACATAACCGGCAGCGGTAATTCATTCACCAAAGACAACGTTACCATAACTGCCGGTAGCATAGATTTCCGCAATAAGACTTTCTATGAAGGCGGAACATTCACGACTACTCTTGGGAAATTCACCAAAATTGAAATCACTGCCGGTGACTTGGAGGAGTTTAGTGGCGGCGAAGGCTGGTCAGGAGGTACATGGACAGGCACTGCGTCCAACAGCGTAGCGTTCGGTAGGGATATTGCGCTAATTTCAACGATAGTCTTTACGATTGAGCAGTGATGAAGACAGTTTTACTCGCGCTGATTATCGCACTGGCCGCAAGTCCTGCATTCTGCGGAGAGATACATATTCCGGGCTATGAGGTGATTCACTTCAAGGCTGACAGTATCGAACAGCAGGTGTTTTTCCGAAACCCTGAGGAGAACGAAAGCTCTTTCAGAATGAGCATATACCTTTCTGACGGTTCACTCATCTGGAAGTCAAAGGACGTTCTTAATCCGGGAGAGGTCTTCCTGAGAATCGACCTCGAAAGGGAATTGAGGCGCGGAATTTACACTAATGCTCTTCTGAAGTATGAGTGCTGGACTGTTGACGGTAAATACAGAATGAACGGTGCAGAAATGCGGGTAACTCTGCTATTCGAGTAATGAAAGCAACACAAAATTTCAAGGAAGAAGGGAGGGAGGAAATATCATGAGAAGAAGAATCATGACGGCGTTAATATTTTCTGTTCTTGCGGTGTTCTTTGCTGTGTCGTCTGAGGCGGCATACACGACAAAATTAACGCTCGTAATCAACAGGTCTGCTCCCGTGAAAGTCAGCGCGGATCAAATTTCTTCTGACGGAACATTTCACGGGACTGTCGACTCTCGCAAAACGTCAACGGACTCGCATGGCCGGAGAACGTCAGAGACTCATACGCTTTTCACGAACAGGGCGGGAATCATAATGATGTCGGCTGATGTCCGTATCGCGTCAATGTCTGATGACTACAAAGCGTTATCGGGTGAAAAGTTTGCGGAGACTCTGAGCGTTGACTCGGTGATTGAGCTTTACGACTCTGCGTATGACAGCTATACATACTCGCTTGATGTCAAAGGACTTCCCGAATGGCTGAAAGTTTCGGGCGCAACAAAGACCAGTGAGTCAATATCTGTCGGAGTGAGTGAACACCATCATGAATTTGTGATTGCCGGGACTCCTGAGCGTGAATATGACACGGCCAATATAATTTTCACGGCGTTAATATTCGTGTCGGGTGATTATCCCGCAATGCTCGCAAAGGTCAGCAAGGACATAAATATTTCTGCCGAATCGATTCCGAAACCGCCTGACGAGATTCCGAAATCGCCGGATATTGTGCCTAAGTCGCCTGACGTTGTGCCGAAATCGCCGGATATATCGCCTGACGTTGTGCCTAAATCTGACGATGTAACGCCTGACGTTGTGCCAAAGTCTGACGATGTAACGCCGGATGTCGTGCCTAAATCTGATGACGTATCGACAACGCCGGATGAATCATCGACAACGCCGACAACAATTGACACTGGCGGAACTGGTACGGGCGCAGGGACTCGGACTCTTGCTGAGGCAGTAAGGAGCATGACACCAGCGCAGAAAGCAGCGGTTAAAGTCCTGAAGGTTGACGCAGGCATAACGAGTCTTGAAGGGCTTGACGAGTTCACGAACCTCGAACGCCTTGACCTGAAGGAAGCATTGAGCCTCGAAACGGTGAATCTCAGCGGTAATTCGTCCGTAAAGAGCGTAGATATTGCCGGAAACATGGCCGTGAAGACTCTGACTCTCACAGGAAGCAGGGTAGAAACTCTTGACGCGTCCGGATGTGAGAGTCTCGCTGAGGTGAACGTTGCCGGGTGCGTGTCGCTGAAGTCTCTTAACGTCAGCAATACGGCGATAACGAGTCTTAACGCTGAGGGGTGCACGGGTCTTGAAGTGCTTGACTGTTCGCACTGTCAGCTTGAGGATTTGAGGCTTACGGGATGTGAGTCGCTGAATGTTCTTGATTGCAGCTATAACGATCTTCACAGGCTTGATGTGTATATGCTGCTGCGGCTTGACGTTCTCAGGTGCGAGCATCAGATAGTGTACGGCCCGAATATAGGCAGAGTGCTTGACATGTCGCAGTATTTCGCGGGAATATCAGCGTCAGGGAACGAGTCATATGACTCAGGAGTCGAGAACGTGATAAATCTCCGGGCGTTTGATTCGTCAGGGCGTGAGATTTCCTCCGAGTACGATAAAGAGACGGGCATAGCGTCATTCAGCGAAGAGCCTGCAAGGATAACGTATGACTATATTACGGGCTTCAGGGACGTATATATGGACGTAACAATTTATCCTGCTGACGAAAGCGGCGGCGGTGAATATGGTGTGCCTAATGAAAGATCCGGGTGCAGTGCTGTATCAATCCTGCCATTGTTAGCGGCGATGATGATTATTGTCGCGGGTGTAAGACATCTTCACAGGAGGATTTGATAACAACAAAGGGGGCTGAAATATGCCCTCTTTATTTTTTCTGTGCGATAATACAAAGCCAGCAACAAAATTTTTGGAGGAATAATATATTTTGGATTTCAACTCATACGGCCTCAGAAAGGAATTATTATCCGCCCTCAGTGAACACGGATTCGACTCCCCTATGGACGTTCAAGACAGGGTGCTTTCTGAAGACTGGAACAGCGATTTAATTGTCCGGGCTAAAACGGGTTCGGGAAAAACATTAGCATTCTTGCTCCCGTTAATGCAGGAAATGAAGATAGGCGAGCGAAACCCGCAGATACTCATCCTTGCGCCTACACGCGAACTTGCACAGCAGACAGCAGACGAGGCAGAATTTCTCGGCAAATTCCTCAAAGTATCATGCGCTTCACTTGTCGGGGGAATGGACATTGTTCCGCAGCTCAAAACGTTAAAGCACGGAGCCGCAATCATAGCCGGGACTCCCGGGCGCGTAAGAGATCACATTCAGCGCGGGACTCTGAAGACTGACGAGATTCACAGCGTTGTGCTTGACGAGGGCGATTTGATGCTTGACATGGGATTCCGTGAAGAGCTTGAAGCGATTCTTGACGCAATGCCGGACGGGCGGAGATGGCTTTTCTCCGCGACAATGCCCCCGGAAGTCAGAGAGCTTGCCGGGAAATATCTCAATGACCCGTTAATGCTTGCGGTTGATGACGAGGGCGAACAGCACGGCGACATTACGCACAGGGTATACAGGATTCCTTCGCAGAAAAGATTCGAGGGACTCGTTGATATTCTCCTGTGGGAACATCCATCGCGGACGCTTGTTTTCTGCCACACGAAAATGGAGTCGATAGAGATCGCGCAAAGATTGCAGGATCACGGCTTCAGCGCGGCGGCCATGCAGGGGGACATGACTCAGGGCGAGCGAAACGCGGTATTAGCCTCGTTCAAATCGGGGTCAGTCCCGTGTTTAGTCGCAACAAACGTAGCGGCGAGGGGACTCGATATTGACGGAGTGAGCCACGTTATACAGCTTGGGCTTCCTGATGACCGCGAGACGTTCATTCACAGGAGCGGGAGAACTGGCCGGGCAGGTCATGAGGGAGTGAATATCGTCCTTCTTTCACCGCCTGAAATCGGGAGATTCCGCGAGATGTTACGGGGGACGAACATCAAAACCGACTGGCAGGACATTCCCGGCCTCGACAAAATCCGCAGTGCATGGAGAGATTCAGCCGAGCAGGATATTTTCGCGGCTCCTGTTGACGCTGATTTTAGCGAGTGCGTGAAATGGGCCGAGGACATGATGACGCGGGCAGAGCCGAAAATAATCATCGCAAAACTTCTCGCAGTCCTCAGCACACGCAGCAAGGGTTACGCATTAGACCGCGAATTACAGCGCGAGCAGGAACGGAGGAACAAGAAGCCCTCAAAGACTCCCAAGTCCCAGACGAAAGCAGGGACATCAAAGCCCAAGGGAGCATTCAAGCGTTTCAAGAGTAATCAGTCTCAGGATGTCGGGCATGTTCTGAATGCTATGTGCCGTGCGCTGAAGGTTGAACGCTCAGAAGTGGGAGCTATACGGCTGAAGGACAATCATGTAATTGTCGAGCTTATGCCGCTTGCGGTGTCGAGGCTTGAGCAGGGGATTGCGGGATTGTCGAAATTCGGACTCTTCCCGGACGAACAGAAAAAGCGCGGGCGTTAAAATTTTTCCCTCCTGACAGCGATGCCAAGAGGGATTTTTTCTGCCTTATCCATGAAGATTGACCATTATGTCAGCCCGTAAAAAACAGCAGTCCCCCTCAAAAAAGGAACTGCCGCCGCAAATCTGAAATCACAAAAATCAATCTACTGACGCTTCAATGCACCCTCAATTTTTTTCTTGAACTGACGCGCCGGAACATACTGCGGAAGAATCTCAAGAGACTTGTTTACCCACTGCATAGACATGTCATAGTCGGCCATGTCGTAAGCGTTGACTGAAGCCCTGTATGCCGCAAGATAATCCTGCGGGTAGTCGCTGAAAATCATAATGTATCTGTCGAATCTCTCGCGTTTCCCCGCGCCCCTTTCGGCGGAGTGGTGAAGGTCGAGAAGGTTCAGCGTTGTAGTCTCGTCAAGTCCGTAGCTCGGTATGACTTTCTCCGGGTCTGCTGAATATCTTTCGTAGTTGGCCGATGCTTTCGGCTTGGGAGACGGAAGCGGAGTCGAAATCGGAGTCGGAGTCGGCGTTGGAGTCGGAGTCGGAGTCGGCGTTGGAGTCGGAGTCGGCGTGGGAGTCGGAGTCGGCGTGGGTGTCGGCGTTGGTGTAGGTGTCGGAGTCGGTGTAGGTGTCGGAGTCGGATCTGGCGTTACTGCCTGAAGAGGTGCGCTATTCGGCATTGTTACGGACGGCAGATCGGGTATCACGTATGAGGGCGGAGTATCCTTGCCGAAATACCCCTCGCCGGAAATCCCGAAAGAGCTTCCCGCAAATATCACCGTGAAGACTGTCGCAAGAAAAATCACTGAAAGCCTGCGTGAAATCATGTCTGTCATTCTCCCTTCTGTCTACTTAATCTTGCCCATAGCGTAAGCCGCGCCCTTGCTCTGCACGGTGTTAGGTATTATAGGGTTGAAGATTACGTGTCCCGTCCTGTAGCCGCAGATTTCATCGCCCTTCATGTCGTAGAATACTCTTGATACTTCAGCATACTGGCCGCCGTCTGATGTGTATTCGAATCTGTACTCGGTGAGGTAAAGAGCATTAGCCCGGTCATGCGGCACTCCGTAGCGGGATGACAGAGCGTTCACGGTCTCCGCCTTTGCCCCGGCGTTCGTGTAATATTCCCGCGCCACAGCGTAATACCCCGATGTGCTTGTTCCGTATCCTACAATCCACCACTGAAGCCCCGCCCGGTCTCTGCCCAAGTTCTTCTGCTGGACAAAAGCATCCTCAGCAAACGCGCAGGACGCTGAGAGCAGGACAAGTACCAACGCAAGAAATTTCTTCATTGCCTTTAATCCTCCGTGATAAAAATTTTGGAACGTTTGATATTATAACGATAAAGGAGGAATTTATGTAGTATGGAAAATATTTACAGTGCATTAGATTTGACGCTCAATGACTGGCAGATTCTTTTCGGGAATCTTGGTGAACAGAAATTCCGGGGCGCTCAGGTCTGTCAATGGATTTACGCGAAAAAAGAGTTCACTTATGACGGAATGACTAACCTAAGCAAAGCCCTGCGCGAAAAACTGAATGAGAATGTCATTATGTCCTTCCCCGTTATGATACGTCAGCAAGTTTCACGGTACGGCACAAAAAAATATCTCTGGACTCTCAATGACGGCGCGAAAATTGAGTCCGTTCTCCTAAATCACGGAGGCCATAAGACAGCGTGCATATCATCGCAGGCAGGCTGCCCGTTAAAATGTGCGTTCTGTGAGACGGGCGCAAACGGCTTCACACGGAATCTAACGCGGGGCGAAATACTCGGACAGTTTCTGATGATGGAGAAAATCAACGGGGCTGACATCAACAATATTGTGTTCATGGGAATGGGTGAGCCGCTATTGAACGAGGACAATGTTTTTTCCGCAATACGTTCCCTCAATGACAAAAATATGCGTAATCTCGGCGCGAGGCACATAACAATATCAACATCAGGAATCGCCCCCGGCATTGAAGACCTTGCAGACTTTGAGATTCCCATAAGATTATCGCTCTCACTTCATGCCCCGAATGACGAATTACGCGCAAAACTGATGCCCGTTGACAAACAGTATCCGCTTCAGAAGCTCACAGCCTCATTGAGACGTTACCGCGAAAGAACCGGGGAACGAATCACCGTCGAATATGCGCTGATTGACCGCGTGAATGATTCCCCGGAGCTGGCCTACGAGACAGCCGCCCTTCTTGACGGCCTCGAACCGTACATAAACATTATCCCGTTCAACCCGATTCCCTCGCGGCCTGACCTGAAACGCTCCGACACATCACGGATTAAAGCCTTCTGCGCTGTTCTCGCCGAAATGAAAATAGAGTATGAGCTGAGGAAAGAGCGAGGCTCTGACATCATGGCGGCCTGCGGACAGTTGGCGGGGTCTATGCGTAACGGCTCCTGAAATCCTCATAGGCCAGCCTGATTCCGTCCCTGAGTCCCGTGCGAGCCTTCCAGCCCAGCGAGGCGGCCTTGCTTATGTCCATAACTTTGCGGGGCGTTCCGTTGGGCTTTGAGGTGTCCCACAAAATTTTTCCTGAATACCCGACAATCTCAGCTACAAGGGCGGTCAAATCTCTGATGGAAATTTCGCGGCCTGAACCGGCGTTTACTGTCTCATTGCCGGAATAATTGTTCATGAGGAAAACGCACAATTCTGCGAGGTCGTCAACGTACAGAAATTCACGCAGGGGGCTTCCGTCCCCCCAGCATGTTACGGACTCTGCGCCGGAGATTTTCGCCTCGTGAAACCGCCGGATGAGTGCGGGCAATACATGCGAGTTTTCCGGGTGATAGCTGTCGTTCGGGCCGTAAAGGTTGCAGGGCATGACCGAAATATAGTCCGTGCCGTACTGTGTGTTGAGGTACTCGCAGTATTTCAGGCCGGAGATTTTCGCGAGGGCGTAGGCTTCATTTGTCTTTTCGAGACTGCCGGACAATAAATATTCTTCCCTGATGGGCTGAGGACACATGCGCGGATAAATGCACGATGAGCCGAGAAATTCAACCTTCCTGCACCCGTTCGAGAATGCCGCGTGTATCGTGTTCATCTCTATCATCATGTTGACGTACATGAAATCAGCCGGAGAGGCCGAATTTGCCGCAATGCCTCCGACTTTGGCCGCCGCAAGAAATACATACTCAGGCTTCTCGCGCTCAAAGAATGATTCAACGTCTGCCTGCCTCGTGAGGTCTAACTCTGAGTGAGTCTGCATGATGATGTTCGTATAGCCTTGCCGCTGAAGCTCGCGGAGAATCGCGGAGCCTACCATGCCGTTATGACCTGCGACATAAATTTTCGAGTCCCTGTTCATGATTCACACTCCCTGAAGTTTTCCGGCAGATTATACCCCCGCGCCTTACTTCAGGCCGTCAAATCCTTTCCGCTGATTTTATTTCCTGAGACGGCTATAATTATCCCATGAACAAAAATATTCTCCTTCACATTTGCTGCGCCCCGGACGGAACTGTCCCGATACCTGACCTACTCGCTGAAGGGTGGAATGTTTACGGCTTCTTTTACGGCAGCAACATTCACCCGCTTGATGAGTATCTCCGGCGGCTTGAGGCTGTCCACATTCTCACGGCTCATAACGGAGTCCCCTGTACGATTCCTGAGTATGTCCCGGAAAAATGGCTCAGTGAAATTCACGGCCTCGAACATGAACCGGAAGGCGGGAAAAGGTGCGCGGAGTGCTTCAGGATTCAGCTTGAGGCTTCAGCGCGTGAGGCGGTTCGATTGGGCTGTGAATACATGTCAACAACATTAACCATCAGCCCGCACAAGAATGTTACTCTCATCAACGAAATTGGCGGGGCAGTCTCAGAATCTCACGGCCTGAAATGGGAGAGTCGAATCTGGCGGAAAAATAACGGCTTCTTACGCTCGGTAAAAATTTCGCGGGAAATGGGACTCTACCGTCAGAATTATTGCGGCTGTACGTTCAGCATTACTCATACTGTATAATCTCAGCATTCACACAAAACTTTAAGGAGGCGGCAATATTGCAGCAGCTTTACGCGTCGTGGAGAATGTCATACATTGAGGCACCCAAGCATGAAGGGTGTATCTTCTGTGATTTTCCGGCTGAACACAAAGATGATGAGCATTTTATCGTTCACAGGGGCGAGTCTTGCTTTGTCATCATGAATCTTTACCCGTATAATCCCGGTCATATGATGGTGATTCCGTACCGTCATACGAATGTTTATGAGTCCCTCACTGACTCCGAGGTTCTCGAAATGCACGTGCTTACGTCAAAAGCCGTTAAAGTCCTCAAAACAGTAATGCACCCGGACGGCTTCAACATGGGCATCAATCTCGGACGGACTGCGGGCGCAGGTGTTGACGGACATTTGCACAGGCACATAGTACCAAGATGGAACGGGGACAATAATTTTATGCCCGTGATAGGCGAGACAAGAGTCATTTCTGACGCAATCGAAAATTCCTGGCGAAGGATAAAAGATGCCTGGGCCGAATGCGTATAGAGAGCCGGAAAAGTCATCGCAGTACGAACAGAAAATAAAACGCTCGGTATTTATCGCTGAAGTTTCCCCCTGCCATGACGAACAGGAAGCCCGCGCAATTCTAGCTGACGTAATATCACGGCACAGGGACGCGACTCACAACTGCCGGGCGTATATTCTCTCTGACGGAACGGAGTACTCATCCGATGACGGCGAGCCATCTGGGACAGCAGGACGGCCAATCCTCAACGCGATAAAGCATTCGGGACTCGTGAATGTAATTGTGATTGTTACGAGATATTACGGCGGTGTGAAGCTGGGAGTCAGGGGATTGATTGACGCTTACGGAGATACGGCCATGAATGCGCTTGAGCTTTGCGGGAATGTCGAACGTGTCGCAATGTCGGCGGTACGTGTAGCGATGGGCTATAGCTCTGTCGGGAATGTTACGCGCCTGCTTGAGGGTGCCGGGGCGGTAAATTTGCGGTGGAATTACTCGGAGGGCGTGAGCGTGATATGTGATGTCCCGGAGAATGAATGCGGGAAATTGTCGGCCATGCTTGACGAAATGAAAGCGCGGGCAATTATTGCGGAATGGGAGAAAATATCATGAGAGTAATAATGCTTGGCACGGGCAACGCTCTTGTTACAGAATGCTTCAACACATGCTTTATTCTCAGCGACAGGGGAAAAATTTTTCTTGTCGACACTGGCGGGGGCAATACGATTCTCCATCAAATAAAGCACGCGGGCTTCACCCTCCCGGAAATTCACGAGGTCTTTATCTCGCATTCGCACATAGATCACATACTCGGCGCAATCTGGGTAATCAGGATTTCGGCTCAACTGATGGACAAGGGCAGATTTTCCGGCGACATGAATATTTACTCGCATGACGATGTCATCCCGCTTCTTGATGAGATTTGCCGGAAGTTTCTTCTGCCGTACCAGTATGATTATGTAGGCAGGCGCATTCACCTAATCACCGTCAGCCAAAACGAGACCCGCAATATCATCGGCCATGACGTAAAATTTTTTGACGTAAATTCAGCCCGTACAAAACAATTCGGCTTCATCATGGATTACGACTGCGGGAAAAAATTAGCCTTCTGCGGTGATGAGCCGTGCTATGAATCGAGCTATAACTATGTACGGGGCTGTGAATGGATGTTTCATGAGGCGTTCTGCCTTTACTCGGACGCAGAAATATTTGACCCCTACGGCAAACATCATTCAACCGTCAAAGACTCCTGCATTACCGCGCAGAAACTCGGCGTGAAAAATTTATTGCTTTATCACACAGAGGACTCAGACTTAGCGCACAGGAAGGAGCGTTACACCGCTGAAGGGAGGCAGTATTATTCCGGAAATTTATTCGTGCCTGATGATTTCGAGACTATCACACTATGAGGGGAGATACGAGAATGAAATATGACTTTGAGACCGTCCGCAAAAGATTCAACACAGGCTCCGGGAAATGGCGCGAGATGGCGAAATACGGAGTGAAGGAATCCGATGACATTATCCCGTTTTCCGTTGCTGACATGGAATTTGTTACGCCGCCGGAAATTGTGAGCGCGATAAAGTCCCAGCTTGACACGTCAATAATGGGCTACGAGAATCCCACGCCCGAATATCTTTCGGCAGTCTGCGAATGGATGAGAGTCCGCCGGAATTGGAGCGCGAGTCCTGAATGGATACTCCCGTCAAGCGGAGTCGTTGACGCATTTTTCCGGGCTGTATTGACTTACACGAACGAGGGAGACGGGGTTATGATTATGACTCCCGTGTACTACCCAATGTACATGGCCGTGAACACAACAGGCCGTAAACTTGTAGCAAATCCGCTCATCAATACGGGGACAAGGTACGAGATTGATTTTGACGACATGGAGCGGAAAGCCTCAGACCCGAACACAAAAATGTTAATCCTGTGCAGCCCTCATAACCCTGTCGGAAGAGTCTGGACTCGCGGCGAGCTTGAGAGAATCGGAAATATCTGCCTGAAAAATAATGTGCTTGTCGTGTCGGATGAGATTCATTTTGACCTGATTATGCCGGGGCATTCTCACACGGTTTACGCCTCAATCTGTGATGAGTTCGCGGATAACTGCCTTGTTCTGACCGCTCCGAGCAAAACATTCAACATTGCCGGGCTTCAGACCTCAAATATATTCATCCCGAATCCCGTTCTCCGTGAAAAGTTCCTTGCCTCTCTCAGGCTGTCAAACCCTAACCCTAAGTGCAACATACTCGGCTATACAGCATGTGAGGCCGGGTATAAATTCTGCGGTGAATGGCTTGACGAGTGCCTGAGAGTGATTGACGGCAACAGGAGGATCATTGCGGACTTCATTTCGCGGGAGCTTCCTGCGGTGAAAGTGTTTGATCTTGAGGGGACATATTTGCTGTGGCTTGACATGCGCGGGCTTGAACTCGGCCATGAGGAATTAGAGCGGATTAACCGTGAGGAGGCAAGATTATTCTTTGACGAGGGATATATTTTCGGGGAGCAGGGCGAATGCTTCGAGCGTTGGAATATCGCCTGCCCTGAGAGATATATACACGAGGCACTCTCACGCATGAAGGAGACATACAGCCGTTACGCAAGATAGGGTATAATTTTGTCAGCAGGCTTTGAGTCATTCAAGCACCTGATTTCGGGTCAGGGGGCGTTTCGGACGTAAAGCCGCTGGACTCAGCCTGCCAATATTATTATGTACCTACCAGCAAAAACACACAAAGAAAGGAATAATTGATAATGCCGGATAATCTAGCTATAATCAGCCGACAGCCGACAGCCGACAGCCTGATTCGTGTCCGAAATTCAGCATAATAATCCCCGTCTATAACACAGAGAAATACATCGCCAAGTGCCTAGACAGCCTCATAAATCAGAACATGCCCTCACGAAATTACGAGATAATTATCACCGATGACGGCTCATCAGACTCAAGCGGGGAAATCTGCGACTCCTATGCCGACAAATATCCATTCATACACGTAACCCACACCGAAAATCACGGCCCAAGCCACGCCCGGAATATTGCGCTCACTCAGTGCAGGGGGGAATATATTACGTTCTGTGATTCTGATGATTACGCCTCTCCTTGTCTGATTTCCGTACTGTCAAAGGCAATAGAAGTACTAGGCCGACCGGATGCTATAGTGTTCCGGCACTACATAAGCATGAATATTCCGGCAGAAGGTTTCCCCGTATATAATGCTCAGGATATGAAGAGTGATGACGCTGAAATTTCTGACGGCGAGGAATTATGCTTCAGGATTCTTGAAAGCAACAAAGTCGGAGGCTTCACCCCCAACAAAGCACTAAAACGCGAAATCATAGGGGGCATAAGGTTTGACGAAAGCCTGCGATACTGTGAGGACGTTGACTGGCTCATCAATATTGCCCTCAGCAGGAAGAATGTCAAAGTCTGCTATATTGATTACTGGCTGTACTGTTATGTTCTCCATGAAAATGAAGAGCTTACAAGAGACTCGGCTAATATTTACGACAAGGACGGATACCCCCGCGAGTTTTACGCCCTAGAGAAAATATATTCCCGCGCAGACCTTCCGCCAAGAGTCTCAGAACAGCTCAAAGCTCTTTTTTATTTCACCGCCGCGAATGCTGGGTATCAGGGATATTCAAAGCCCCGCAGCGAATCTCATGCCAGGCTCATGGATTACCTCAGAAATTACTGGAAGATATATTATTCAAAGTCAAGGCATTCACTTGTACAAAAAGCAAAGACATTCGTCAAGCATATTTTCACTCTCCTTCACATTCACAAGCCGCGCAGGAAATAACTTGCTGTATACTATGTGAAAATTTCCATCACATAACAAGGAGCTGTATACAGTTTGCATTTGATTTTGAGCGTTATAGCTTTCGTCATCGTTATAGCCGTCTGCGTAATCGTCCACGAATACGGCCACTACATCACCGCCAAAATTCTCGGCGTTCAGGTTCACGAGTTTGCGTTCGGAATGGGGCCGGCTCTCCTTCAGCGCAGGGACAAACACGGAATGTTATGGTCATGTCGGGCGTTCCCTGTCGGGGGGTTCTGCCGTCTCGCGGGAATGAATGAGGAGGACGACGGCGAGTCTGTCATCCCCGGTCATGGCTTCAACGAACAGCCCGCGTGGAAACGTTTTCTGATTCTCCTCAACGGCTCAGCCTTCAACATTCTGCTTGCTGTGGTATTGATGGCTCTGTTCCTCTGGGGGCATGGCGTTCTCGACATGGACAGCACGAAAATCGGCGAAATTATGCCCGGCTTCCCGTCAGAAACAGCAGGAATCAGAGTCGGCGATGAGATTCAGAAAGTCAACGGCGAGTCAGTCAGCAAATGGCGCGAAATGTCCGAGAAGATTCGCACAGAGGCCGGGAAAAATGAGTCAGTCTCAGTAGAAATCAAGCGCGGGGACGAAATATTAACCCTCACCGTAAACATACCAAACAATGAGGAATACGGCCGTCCCATGCTGGGAATATCGCCGTCATATGTCCGCTACGGATTCTTTTCGGCGTTCAGGAACTCGGCGGGCTATATCTACAGGATGACCGCAATGATGTTACGGGGACTCGCTGAGTTAGTCATGGGCTATCAGGAGGCAGACGTTACCGGCCCTGTGGGGATCGCGTCAATGTCCGGCCATGCTTTGCGCTCCGGGCTATGGGGCTTTGTGTCGTTCATCGCAATAATCGCGTTAAATCTCGGAATACTGAATCTCTTCCCGATTCCGGCTCTTGACGGCGGGCGGATACTGTTCGTACTGCTTGAGATAGTATTACGCAGAAGGCTTCCCGAAAAAGTCGAGAATTGGATTCACACGGCGGGATTTGTCGTATTAATTTCATTGATGATTCTTGTTACATGCAAGGATGTCTACAATTTGTTCCTCACACATTAGGCCATGAACAGCAAACGACAAGTAAACATTAACGGACTCACTATCGGCGGTGATTCTCCTGTACGTGTAGAAAGTATGCTGAAAATTTCCCTCGATAAAAGGGACGAATGCACAGCGCAGTGTGAGCGGCTGATTCAATCCGGGTGCGAGATGGCGCGGGCGGCTCTTCCTGAAGCGAAATATGCCGATGATTTACGCGCTCTCGTAGAGTCGACACGGCTTGTGATTATGGCGGACATTCATTTTGACCCGGCATTAGCGATTCTTGCGATGGAGTCCGGCTGTAAGGCAATCCGAATCAATCCCGGAAACATGCCATTGTCCCGCCTCAATGACGTAATATCATGCGCGAAAAGTTCAGGCGTTGTGATTCGAATCGGCGCGAACGGCGGAAGCGTATCACAGTCCCAGCTTGACGCGGCAAAAGGAGACCGGGCAGAGGCGTTATTTCTTGCAGTACGCGAGCAGGCAGAATTATTGCTGAGTCATAATTTCACGGACATCATATTGTCGGCGAAATCCTCAAGCGTTCCCGAATGCGTCCGGGCGAATGAGCTTATCGCGTCGGCATATCCTGATTTCCCAATGCACATAGGACTCACAGAGGCAGGGCCGAGCGATGGCGGAGTCGTGAAAGGTACTGCGTGTATTTCAGCGTTGTTGATGAGGGGAATCGGTGATACGTTAAGAGTCTCGCTGACTGATGAGCCTGAAAGGGAAGTACGAGTCGGCTATGAGATTCTGAAGGCACTTGAGATTCGGACTCGCGGCGTGAATCTCATCTCATGCCCTACTTGCGGACGCAGGCGGGCTGATGTTATGCGGCTCGTGAAGATTGTTGAGCCTATGCTCGCGGGGCTTCCTGATGGCGTGTCGGTTGCTGTGATGGGCTGTGAGGTCAACGGCCCGAAAGAAGCGAGGCACGCGCAGTTCGGAATCGCAGGGACTCCGGGCGGTGCGGTGTTGTTCCGTGAGGGGAAATCCTGCGGAGAATATCCGTTTGATGAGCTTGAAGCGGTCTTGCCTGAGTTCCTGAAAATGTAGAAGACAGAAATTTGACGGCCTCCCCGGAATTTCGCAGGGAGGTCATTTTTTCACTCTATTGTCTTTATTACCCTGCACGGATTCCCAGCGGCCAAAACTCCGGCAGGTATATCACGAGTTACGACACTTCCCGCGCCTATCACACAGCCTTCACCGATTGTTACGCCTCCGATTACTGTTACATTTGAGGCAAGCCAGCAATTATTGCCGATTGTGATGGGCTTACCGTACTCAAGCTGAATCATATTGCCGTCTTTGTCGGGATTTGCGTTGCGTTCCTGCCATCTTAGCGGGTGCATAGGGGTGAGGAGTGAGACGTTTGTCCCTAACATAACATTGTCGCCGATTGTAACCGGGCAGATGTCAAGAATCGTTGTGCCGAAATTGGCGTAAAAATTTTTCCCGATATGTATATTTATACCGTAGTCGAAAAATATTTGTCCCTGAAAATATGCCTCGTGGTCTGAATACGGCAGAAGCTCGCGGAGAATCTTGTAGCGTTCTTCCTCGTCCGTGTCGTAAAGCGCGTTGTACATCATGCAGAGCCTGTGAGCTTTCGTCCTCAGCATGTACAGCTCATCATCACCGGGATTGTATAATTCTCCGGCAGTCATCTTCATACGTTCGTTCAAATTGCTAATCACCTTTCGCAGGAAATTGCGTATAATTCTACACGATACATTTTCCATTCGCACAAAAACTTTCAGAAAGGGGATTTTCCCGCAATGGTTCAGGGTTCTATGTTGGTAGTAATTCTCATTGTTGCCATAATCTTAATGGTGCTTCTGATCTCTAAGATGAAGTTTCACCCGTTTGTCGCGCTGTTCGCGGTCGCCCTCGCAATGGGACTCGCTGTCGGAATGGCACCGGCTAAAGTCCTCGACACGATACTGAACGGATTCGGCGGAACATGCCGGGGAATAGGCATAGTGATTCTTCTCGGCACGATCATAGGCGCAATGCTCGAAAAGTCCGGGGCTGCCTTCACGATGGCCGACTCAGTTCTTCACGTCGTCGGTGAAAAGCGTCCTGCCCTCGCAATGAGTCTCATCGGCTGGGTAGTATCGATTCCCGTTTTCTGCGACTCAGGCTTCGTAATTCTCTCGTCGCTGAACAAGTCATTAGCACGCCGCAGCAAAGTCAGCCTCTCCACAATGGCAATCGCTCTGTCAACAGGACTTTACGCGACACATACTCTTGTTCCTCCCACGCCCGGGCCGATCGCAGCAGCAAATGAACTCGGTGCAGATCTCGGAATGGTCATCATGTGGGGAATCGCGGTGTCAATAATTTCTATGATTGCCGGATATATTTACGCGCTAATCGCAGGGCCGAAACTCCCGGTGCCTTTCGACACAAACACAGAGGAAGGCGGCTCATATGAGGAACTCAAAGCAAAGTACGGGACTCTTCCTTCAGCGTTCAAATCATTTGCACCGATTCTTATTCCGTTAATCTTAATCGCGTTCAGCTCGTTCATAAGTTACCCTTCAACCCTCGCGAAAATCGGCGGAAAAGAGTCAACGCTCTTCATTGTCGCGTCATTCTTGGGCAACCCCGTTATAGCTTTGTCGATCGGCGTAATTTTGTGCTTCTTCCTCGCTCCTTTCACTGAGGAAGTAACAAACGGGTGGATAGGCGCGGGAGTCAAAGACGGCGCGAACATCATCATGATTACGGCGGCAGGAGGCGGACTCGGCGCGGTAATTTCGGCTTCGGGAGTCGGTCATTACATCGGCGAGGCTTTAGCGTCCTACAATTTCGGGATATTCCTTCCGTTTATCATCGCGGCGGCTCTCAAGACAGCGCAAGGCTCATCAACCGTAGCAATCGTAACAACAGCTCAGATTATCGCGCCTATGCTCGCGTCATTGGGACTCGGTTCACCTATGGGCGGAGTGCTTGCGACTCTCGCAATCGGCAGCGGGGCAATGGTCGTATCACACGCTAATGACTCGTATTTCTGGGTCGTAACTCAGTTCAGCGATATGGATCTCAATACTGCGTACAAGGCTCAGACAATGGCAACATTGATTCAGGGAGTCGTTGCTGTATTGGCGATATACGGAATTTCGCTGTACATGCTGTAAACTTAACGCAGAAATTTTCCGGGGAATGGGTGCGAGACCTGTTCCCCGTTTTTTGTGTGCTAATATTAGGACAATTACCCATCACAAGAAAGAAGATGACATTACCATGAAGATACCCGCAAATATTTTCCGTGAGTATGACATTCGCGGGAACGCTGACAGAGAATTGACTGACGAAACCGTGAAGGCTATCGGGCGCGCTTATGCCTCGTGGCTTATTCGTGCTGGCGTGAAGTCCTGCGTAACAATCGGAGGCGACGCAAGACTCTCAACTCCCCGAATCAAATCGGCCATGACTGAGGGAATTTTGTCGGCGGGACTCGATGTCGTTGATGTCGGACTCGTTACTACTCCCATGCTTTATTGGAGCATGATACATTTCAACGCTGACGGCGGAGTCATGGTTACAGGCTCACACAATCCCCCGGACATGAACGGGCTGAAACTTTGCTTTGAGCGCGGGACTCTTTACGGCAGCGAGGTAATGAACATTCACGACATAGCGGAGTCCGGGAATTTCGAGTCAGGCGCAGGGAAATTGACACACGCAAAAATTGATGATGAGTATCTGAACATGCTTGTGTCAAAATTCACGCTCCCATTCACAAAACGCTTCAAGGTTGTCTGCGACTGCGGAAACGGCGCGGCAGGTTTGACCGCAAGAAAATTCTTTGAGCTTCTCGGCTGTGAGTGCATACCGCTGTATGATGAGCCGGACGGAAGATTCCCGAATCACCATCCTGACCCGCAGAAACGCGAGAACTTGCAGGACGTTATAGCGCGTGTGAGGGCGGAAGGTGCTGATGTCGGAATTGCTTATGACGGAGACGCGGACAGAATCGGAGTCGTTGACGACAAAGGAAACGTGATTTTCGGGGACAGGCTAATGACTCTCTACTGGAAGGAAATACTTGGGACTCACAAGGGCGCGGCGGTACTCGTTGAGCCGAAATGCAGCATGGTGCTTCCTGAGCTGGCCGAGAAATTCGGGGGAAAGCCTTTCTTCTACAAGTCCGGGCATTCAGTCATCAAAGCAAAAATGCGTGAGATTGGCGCGTTGTTCGCGGGCGAATATTCCGGGCATATGTTCTTTGCTGATGAGTTTTACGGCCATGATGATGCCTTCTACGCCTCCGGGAGACTGCTCCGAATAATGTCCGAGAGAAGAGAGTCGCTTTCACGCCTGATGATGTCGATTCCCGATTACCCGTCAACAGAAGAGATACGAATCCCCTGCCCCGATGATGTGAAGTTCGGAATCACAGAGCGCATTACGCAGAAAGCCCGCGAAAAATACAAAGTCTCAGACCTCGACGGAGTGAGAATAATTTACCCTGACGGCTGGGGACTCATTCGTGCCTCAAACACTCAGCCCGTTATGGTAGTGCGCTGTGAGGGAAAAACTCAGGAGGCATTAGAGCGAATCATGAACGACATTAAAGACCGAGTATTAGCCGAGGGGCTTCCCGATTTCACATGGACATTTTGACACGCAACAGCGGGGGGACGCAAGGACACAGGCAGGCGCGTCCGCAGTACGGCGTAATAATTCACCCTGAGAGCGGTAAATTTCTCCCTGTAACAGACAAAACGGAGCTTGAGATAGGATTCGGGAACGGAGAATTTACAGTGCAGTACGCGATGAGCCACCCGGAAATCCTGCTTTACGGCGTGGAAATTTCGCAGGCTTGCGTACTGAGATGTGCGAGGAGGGCATACGGTCTCAAAAATTTGCGGCTGATTAACACTGACGCACGTTATATGCTGCGTGAATTGTTCCCTGATGAGTCTTTGCGGAAAATCATAATGCAGTTCCCGTGTCCATGGTCAAAAAATTCTGACGCTCACAAGAGAGTAACGGCTAAAGATTTTGCGGACGGACTCGCGGCTGTGCTGAAAATTGGCGGGGAGTTCGTGATGATTTCGGACGATGAGACATACTCGCGTGAAGTGTGGAGCATTCTCGGACATCACGAGGCATTGACGGCGGAAGATTTCACGGTGAACCCTCAGCGGGAGATTACCACGAAATACGAGCGGAAATGGCTTGAGGAAGGCCGGAACATTTACCGCGTGAGCTTCAGAAAGTCGCGGGCATTCACAGTAACACGGAGGACAGAAGGAGAAATGCACATAAAGATTCAGCGCAGTGTAACGCGGGAAGATATAGAGTTGCTGAGAAATTCAGAGGGGAAAAAGGATAAATCATTCTGGAAGTTCGGAAGGTCATTCAGTGAGCCGGACGGGAAAATATTTTTGCTTGAGACATTGACGAGTGATGACGAGTTCGAGCAGAAATTCTACATTCACATAGCCCCGAAAGATGACGGATTTTTGCTGAGGCTCGACAAAACGGCTCTGGCATTTCTGACTCCGGCTGTGCGACTCGCGCTGAGTAATGCTGCTGAAAGATTGTCATGAAGGATATACGGCCAACATCCGGGCGTGTGATGTCTGCGCTGTTCAGCATATTGGGAGGTATGATTGACGGCGCGGAATTTCTCGACCTCTTTGCGGGAACGGGGAGAGTCGGTCTTGAGGCATTAAGGCGCGGGGCAAACAGGGCGGTTTTTGTTGAGACTGTCAGGAATCGTGCTGATGACATCAGGAGGAATATACCCACTAACGATAACTTACCCCCCTCCGTGAACGGTGTCCCCCCTGCTGAGGCGTTACCCCCTAATTTAGGGGGGATAAAGGGGGGTGCGTTAGTGCTGTCGCTTGAGATTCGGCGGGCTTTGTCGTGGCTCGTGAAGCATGATATGAAGTTCACGGTGATATTTGCGGATCCTCCGTATAATTCCGGCTGGTGTGAGACTCTTCCTGCGCTCCCGAATCTTGACGCAGTATTTTCCCCCGGTGCTTTGATGGTGATTGAGCACTCCGTGCGCGAACCTGTAACACTCAGCAATAACCCTCACGGCCTCGAAATCACATCCACACGCGAATACGGCGAAACCTGTCTAACCTTCCTGCAAATGCTATAATCCCTCACAAAATCCCGAAAGGAAAAATCACAATGTCTTCATCACCTTCAATTTCACGTCAGGCAGTCTCAAACATAATCCCGGCGATAGTCGTTGAGATTATGTTACTCATCTACAATCTTGCGGATACATTTTTCATCGGCCAGACTCATGACCCTTTGCAGCTTGCGGCGGTCTCTTTAGCGGCACCGATATTCATGGTATTAATTGCTCTCGGTATAATCTTCATGGCCGGGGCGATGTCGTACATATCGCGCACACTCGGAGCGGGACAAAGGGAACGTGCGAACAATATCGCGTCATTCTGCGTCTGGGGGAGTCTCGTTACGGGCGTTGTTGTCGCGGCAATATTCATGTTCCACATTGAGAGAATTTTGCGTGCAATCGGCGCGAGTCCTGAGACATTCTCACTTGCCTATAGTTATCTGTCAATCGTAATCGCGTCTACACCGTTCGTGCTGTTCAGCATGGCGAGCGGGGGAATAATGCGGGCGGAAAATCACGCTTCTGCGGCAATGCTCGGTCAGATTTTCGGCAACATGTTAAATGTCGTGCTTGACCCGATATTTATTCTCTGGTTCGGCTGGGGGATAACGGGCGCGGCAATCGCAACAACCGCAAGTATCATCATAGGGGCGTTATATTACGCGGGGTATTTCGTTCTCGGTCATTCGTCCCTAAGCATTCACGTAAAGCACTTCAGAATCAACGAGGGTATAGCGTTCGGAGTCTTGGCGATTGGGATTCCTGCGTGTCTTGATCCGTGGCTGATGAGTATTTCGCAGATGGTAATGAACTCGCTGATGTCCGCGTATGGAGATATGGCAGTGGCCGCGGCGGGAGTCTCAATGCGTATTGAGCAGATAGCAATCTTAATCGCAATGGGAACAGGCCAGGGGATTCAGCCGCTTTTAGGGTTCAGTGTCGGCGCACAGGATTGGAGGCGTTACCGGGCGTTCTTGATGTTTGCGCTGAAGTTTACGGTGATATTGACGCTCGTGATGATTGCGGGGTGCTTTGTGTTCTCGGAAAATATCGTGTCAATGTTCGTGAATGAGCCGGAAGCGTTTTCGTATGCCGTGAAATTTCTGCGTATGAAGCTGTCTAGCAGTTTGCTTTTTGCGATATTCTTTGTGTTCGTGAATGCACTTCAGGCGATGGGAGCCGGGCGGGCATCATTCATTCTGAGCGTGTGCCGTCAGTGCGTGCTGTATATGCCTCTGATGTTCGTGATGAATCATTTTGCGGGGGAATACGGAATTGTGTGGGCTTTGCCGATGGCGGAATTGCTGTCGCTTGTGCAGACGGTGATAATTTACGGTAGAATCATCTTCAATCCCAAGCATTATATTTACCCGGAGTGATGACTAATGAGAGTTACCGCAGTATATCCCGGTTCGTTTGACCCTATCACTAACGGCCATATATATATCGCTGAACGTGCCGCGGCAGTTTTTGATGAGGTAATCGTCAGCATTCTCGTGAATGAGCGCAAGACTTCCGCATTCACTGTTGAGGAACGCTGCTTCATGGCTCGCGAGGCTCTCGGCCATGTGGCCAATATCACCGTAGACAGCTTTAACGGGCTGCTGATTGATTACGTGAGGCAGAAGAAAGCGGGCGTTATTGTGCGGGGACTCCGTGCGATGAGTGATTTTGAGTACGAGTTTCAGATGGCATTGATGAACCGCAAATTAGCTCCTGAGATTGAAACGTTCTTTATTGTTACTGACCCGAAATATTCATACGTGTCAAGCTCAAGTATCCGTGAAATTTTCCATTTCGGCGGGACGGTTGAAGATGTTGTGCCTGATGTCGTGTATGAGAGGCTGAAGGGACGCTACAATTCCGGCTGTTAAAGAAATACCCTGCTCCCGGTTATTTTCAGAAGCAGGGCATATTACGCTAAATATCTTTGAGTTTTACGCCGTCTTCAGTTTTCCAGTCTTCTTTTCCGTTCGACGAATGGCCTAACACGACCGTTGATGCTGCTGACGGTGATTTGAACTCGTAATCCCGCTGAAATTTCCGGCCTGAAATTGTGCCGTCATTCTCAAGCTGCAATCTCAGTTTATTATAGCTTGTGTGTTTCCCGTCAAGCATGGACGGAACAACATAATCCGATACCCTTGAGCCTTTCAGCACCGTAAATCCTCCGGGACTCGCAAAGCCTTTCGCATTAGCTCCCGAACTTTTCATACGGCAGAAAAAAATTTGCCTTCTCTCATCCTCAGACGGTGCCGGCGCGAAAACGTTATAGCTCAGTGTCGCGATAATCAGCTTCACATTGTCCATGAACTCGGCCATTACAGCTTTCTCGGACTCCTTCATAACCGTTTTTCCGTATGTGTTCTTTGTGAGGACTTTATATCTTTCGCATTCCCTCGCGGACTTCACTAATTTATCCTCAAGATAACGGATTAACGCTTTGTTGAGATCCTGCCCGGTGAAAGCTATGACTGTGTGCCAGTAAAAATTCTCGCTCCCTGCCTGATAGTCTTTCAGGTGCTGGCGTAGTCTCTCTAACATGTCTTCCGATTCGCCTATATACACTGAGTTATTGCCGTCATCATTGCAGAAGAGAAAATATACTCCCGCTTTGCTGAGGTCATCGCGCCCGTAGCCATGTATTTCACTGCGGGGGACTTTCACCGCCTGCCCGTTCCAGTTATAGAGGCTCGCTGTAATTATGCTGTCAGGAGTCCCGTTCACAAGAAACAGCTCTATTTTCCGCCCGTAAATCTCACACGCCCCCAGCTATTTCCCCTGCCCCGATTCAAGGCCGTCGAGCGTAAAATCGCATTCCTTCTCATTCTCTTCTAGCTCTAGGATTTTCGGCTCAATCTTCTTCCATTCTTCATAGCTTTTCGGGCGTATACGGCTGTACGTAAGCTCGTTCCCGTTGATGAGGAATCCTATCCGCGCTATCACCGGGAATTTTCCGTGCTTGAACGGCAGATTGTGCCAGAATGTTACCCTGTACCAGAAAGAGCCGAGAATGTCGCGGGGATTTCCATTCGTGTCAATGTCGGCGATATAGCCCCACGGAGCATTGTTGCGCCAGCCGAATTTGTTTGTCCGCGTGTCGTAGCCGTCCCGGACATCTAGCTGTAGCGGCGTATCCTTGTCCGGCTTCACCATGAAGACCGAGAACACAGAGTCGTCAGCAATCTCATCCGGGGAAATTATTTCTTTCTCCTCCGGCCTGAACGTGCCAAGATATATTATCCGTAAGCCGTCAGGACTCTTCATGTCAACAACATTCCCGGAAGAGTCGCGCTTAACGTCCCCGCTTATCTCCTCCGCAGAGCATGAAACACACAGTGCCGCAGCCAAAATCAGAGCGCACAGAATTTTCCGCGTCATCAAAATTATTCCTCCTGCTGAAATTATGAATGCTGATATTGTACCAAACACGCAGAAAAAACACGCCCCCGCCCGCATTCCTGCATACTTTACGTAAAAACCCGCGCTAGTATTGCTGATTTTATTTATCCGTAAAATTACGTATAGGCAATTTCAATCCCGTGTTGTAATATATGCACCGTCCTACGGGAAATACCTAGTAGGAAATCGTCAAAAGACGCACAGCTCAATAACCAGACGGCACAAAATGAGGTGAAACAATCCCCGTAAGGCCATTAAGGGAAAGAGTTATTGCGGGAAAAGCGCAGAAGGTCAGAAGTTGAATCAAGCCTCTGTGAACTGCAAAGAGGTAATGAAAGGAAACAAGGCAACTTTCTGAACCCCCCCGCAGATTCAGGGCTTAAAGGCTAAGACTGAGTGCGCGAGACGATACAGTGTATTGACAATTTCATAAGGGGGTTATTCGTAATGAAGAGAATAGCAGCAGTATTGGCTATTGCGGCAACAGCAGCGTTTGCGGCTCCGGCCATGTCAGCAACAAACCCGTTCATGGACGTTCCTATGAACCACTGGGCATATGACGCTATCGGAATCCTTGCGGGACATGGAATCCTTTCGGGTTATCCTGATGGTTTCTACAAGGGGCAGCAGCCTACAACACGTTACGAGCTTGCTTCATCGCTCGCGAGATCACTTTCAATCGTCGACATGACAAAGGCAAGCAAGCAGGATGTTGAGATGCTGAAGAGACTCGTTGTTGAGTTCAAAGATGAGCTTGAAGCACTCGGCGTAAGAGTTGATGAGCTTGACGAGAGAGTCGCGGTTCTTGAGAACAGGCTCGGCGGATGGCACATTCACGGCTCGTTGGTGCTTGATGCCAAGTACAGGAACGCTGAAAACTCACTCGGCGAAAAGGGAAAAGGCCAGGTCAATTTCGATAACGCAAGGCTCTACTTTGAGCGCACGTTCGGCGAGAATGATGAGTACTTCTTCCGCGCAAGACTGAGGAACGACGGCGATGCCAACGACGGCTTCACCAACAACAACGGCAACAGCGCGTATTTCGACAGGTACTATGTCTCAATGCCGTTCTTCATGGACTCAAGGCTCACAGTTGGACGTTTCCTCTTTGATGTTGATACGGCTTACAGGCCGAAAATCGCAGAGACAGGAAGCTGGACAGGCGGCGACTCAGTGCTTACGGACACGTCAGAGATCGGATTTGCTCTTGAGAAGAATTTCGGAATGGGCAACTTCCTTGCTTACGTGGCGCACTCCAACAGGATTCCGGCGAACTTCAAGGCATACAACAAGAACAGCGAGGCTCACGGAATCAACAGAAAAGCATGGACGATCTTCGCAATGGGCAATATCCAGTTCACAGAGAACGTAGGACTTGACATCGGCGGCCAGGCGTTTATCGGAGACAACTCGTCAACACCTCCTCAGAACACGACTCCGAGAGGCACAAGCACGGGCAACAGGTATCTCAACTATGAGGGCGATCATAACTTCAAGAATTTGTGGACGATCTTCGCCGGACTCCGCTTCAACTTCAACGACAATATAGCGGTCAAAGGCGCGTTCTATCATCAGAAGATCGACTCCGAGTACGTCAACGGTACGCCTGCATGGACTGATTACGGCTACGGCATTCTTGAGACTAACGGGTCAGGCAATTATGTTGATGACGCAAACCACTGGAGAGCGATCATCGATGTGAAGCAGGAAGCTCTGAAGTTCACCAGCTTATGGCTTGAGTACGGCCAGTACAAGGCGGGATTCTTCACGCCTCAGGGAATCAGCACAATATTCCCCAGCGAGAGCAGCGTCCTTCTTGACCATTTCGCAAGCGGCGCGTCAGTAATCAAGGACACAAACTACTGGAGAGTAGTGCTCGGCCAGGAGTGGAACGAGAAGTGGGCAACTCACATCTTCTACTATGGCTACAAGGTTTCGGATGCATACCAGAACGGCACAAACTGGGAAGATGCTAATCCGTTCGAGCTGGGCGTAGGTGTTCAGTACAAGCTCAACGATGCCACGACAATGGGTCTGAACTATGTACACGTAAAGAACGACCTTCCTGACTCAGTGCTTGGCAACGAGAAGAAGGAAAACGACAACGTAGTCAGATTCAGGACATCAATCAATTTCTAGTCTGACAGGCGCATTAACGAATATCTGAATTAACAGAAAGCGGGATTTCCGAGTGTGGGAGTCCCGCTTTTTTCGTATGCAAAGGAGGTGAAAGCAATGAAGGCAAAAATAACGGAGAAAGCAAAACTCACCGTAACGATTGACAAACAGATGAAGAAGGAATTTCAGCAGCTCTGCGATGATATAGGGCTGCCCGCGTCCGCCGTCGTAAGCGCGCTGATGAGTCAGGCCGTGAGAAAGCAGGAAGTCAAATTGTCATCGCTCGACCTTAACGGGTTCACGCCCAAAGAAGCCGCAGAACTCAAAAGACGCTGGGAGGATTTCAAAGCAATGCGCGACAGAATGTATGCGGAGGCGGTGAAGTAGAAATTATGCGCGGTGTATTCTGGTATCCAAACGCCTGGGAAGATTACGTTGATATTCAGTCAGAAAGACAGCTTCTCAGGAAAATTAACGCACTAATCAAAGATATTCAGCGCAACGGGTATAAATGCTCATTCGGAAAGCCTGAAATGCTGAGAAATGTTTTATCAGGGCTTGCAAGCGTGAGGATCGACAAGAAAAACAGACTCGTTTTCCGTGTTGACGATTTGCAGGTGAGTATTGTTGAATGCGGGAGTCATTACGGGGATCATTAGCGCAAAAATTATCCCCCCGGCGTAATGTCAGGGGGATTTTTCTGTGTCATGACTCTGGATTCGGGCGTGGCTTTCTTGGGCGGCGGTGCTTTGGCTTAGGTGCTGCCGCGGCGTTTTCGGGCTTGGGCTTGGGATTCGGCGGGGTCTGCTTCTTGGGAGCTGCTCCGGCTTTTGCTCTGGCGGAACGTTTTACCCCGCGGGATTTCAGGCGTTCGGCGCGGGCTTTTATTGCGGCTATGCGTTCGGCGGCATGGCGTTTTTTCTCGGCTAACTCTTTGTCCTCGCCCCATTCCTCGCCATTCAGCACAGCTTCTTTGAAGTCGGGAAAGTCCGTTATTGCCACTGGAATCAATCTGCCCCCCGGAAAACGTATATTCACCTGCTCATGTCCCACATCAAGACTCTCAAGAACATATATTCCCTGCTCCGTTTTTATTTTCGCACCGGGGCCGGGAAGCTTTGCCCACAGTTCAGAATATAATTCCTTCTCGTAGGACATGCAGCACATCAGACGGCCGCAAAGCCCGGAAATTTTCGTTGGGTTCAGCGCGGATCTCTGCTCCTTCACTATGCGTATGCTTATCGGCGAAAATCCCCTCAGCCAGCAACCGCAGCAGCATGGCCGCCCGCATGAGGCTATGCCCCGCACTATTCGCGCCTCGTCCCGGATCCCTACCTGCCGCATTTCTATCCGCGTCCGAAACTCATACGCCAATTCACGCACATATTCACGGAAATCTACGCGCTGTTCCGCCGTGAAATAGAAATATAATCTCCGGCGGTCAAGCATGTATTCCACATCAACAAGTTTCATGTTCAGCTTGTACTCCGCAAGAATATCACGCCCGACAAGTAACGCTTCTTCCTCCTCGTGCCGGCAGTCGTAATAGTTCTCTATGTCCTCGGAGTCTGCCTCGCGGACAAATTCAACATCCTGAAGCATTGCGTCTGAAGAGTCGTCAAATTTCGCCGTTGTCTTTCTGTACATTTCCTGCTGTGAAGGGGTGATTATTCCCCCCGGTAAACCTATTTCATAGCCGCGTGATGTACGTACAACCGCCCATTTTGGCCGCTCCAAGTCAAAGCCGGCTTCCTCATTTATGTCAGCAAATCCCAAAAATCTAGGCTTCCCGAATATCGTCAAGTATGTGCTCAATTTTTCCATTCTCCTCCATTAGTGCCAATATTATTATGTCGCACATTATCGGCGCGGATAAATTTTTCTGTGATGATATTATTCTCAGCTTCTCGCATTTTTCCGCAAGGTCAATATTTCCCGTGTCAAGTGCGTAATTGCTCCATGCTTCAAGCTGAGGCGTTATTGTGTCGTTGTCCGAGGTGCTTTTGCGGGCAGTCAACAGCCACTGCGCCCAGCCGTGTGCGTCAAGCGGTATTCTTTCGGGCGGGACTCGTACGTCATCTGTTATTGCGCTGAAACGTGAGCGGCTTTTGAGCGTAGGCAGAAATAATTTCCCGTCCTCCATCAGAAATAGTAAATACGCATGTCCGGGAGGCTCCTCGGCGAGTTTCAGCAGGGAATTTCCCGCAGGCTTTGTGAGTTTGTCCGCGCACTGAATCACAGCTAAACGCCGCGATGACTCTAACGGCTTCAGGGCTATACTGTCGATTAGCCAGCGGCAGGAATTATCGTATGACGGTTTCCCGTATTCACCTATCGGGGGGGCTTTGTCCGGCGTTCCTATGATGAGTAAATCGGGGTGCGAGGGGCGGTATGTTCCCAGTATCATGCGTGAGAGCGTCTCTATTATTTCGGGATGATATTTCGCGGGGGCTGAGACTGCGCGGCAGTGCGGGATGTTCCCGGCTTCTGTCTCAGAAAGAATTTCACGCCACGTTACATTAGCAGAGAGATCAAGCAACCTTTTATTTCCTCCATTAGCGCAAGTGCTTTCGTCCTGTCGCCCTCATACTTGAAGGCTTCCTCTAACTCGTCCATTGCCTGCCCTGCGCGTTCTATTGTTACGTACATTTTGCGGTCAGTCTTCCGCCATCTCATGTCGCGCTTTATCCTGAGACCTTTGGCCGCACGTTTCAGCAGTTCGTGCAAAACATTCCTGTATTCCTCGATTAGTCGTCCGCCGGGAAATACTGAGAGTTTATCGGACAATTCATAGAGACGGTCAAGCAATGCTTCAAGCTCAGATGACTCCATTGCCGCGTCAAACGAAAATGCTGACGGTGCTACAGAGTTTGCCGGGCCTGCATGGCTTCCGCTGTGGCCTCCGTATTCTATTCGCGGCTGTGATGAGGCTGCCGGGTCGCTTCCCCCGCGCTTTATCTGTATCGCCATATACGCGCCTCAATATTCGCTGTTATTGCCGTAAACACTTCTGACTCCGTAAGGCCGTCGCATTTTACGCGGATAAAATTCCTGTCGCAATCGGCTATATTCCTGTAGAAGTCCGAAACTGTACGCATTAACGGCAAGCCCTCAGCCTCGAAATTATCGCGCTTCTTCCCGCGGGACTTTATGCGCTCTATTGCTGTCTCCGGGGAAATGTCGAGGAAGATTTTTGCGTCAGGCTCAGGAAAATTGCAGGCTTGAATTATCCGCCTCACTTGGGAAGGGTTAAGCTCATGGCCGCCCGCCTGGTATGCCATTGTCGACTCGTTCCACCGTTCGCAGATTACATTGAAGCCCTGACGCAATGCAGGCAGAATTACGCGGTTCACATGCTCGCTTCTGTCAGCAAGAAAAAGCAGCAATTCCGACATCGCCGCGAATTTCCGCCCAAGTATCATTTCACGGAACGAATCGCCTTCAGACCATCCGCCCGGCTCATATGTGCGTATCGTTTTGCGCCCTGTGCGGAACTCTAGCCATTCCGCCAATTTTGCAGACTGCGTAGACTTCCCGCACCCGTCTATGCCTTCTAGGGTAATGAACAAGCTATTTGTCAACGTGTATCACCCTCCGCATTAGCCCGTCAACGTAGTAATCTGAGCTGTAAATCTTCAGTGTACCTTCACGGATTCGGCGTTCTTTCGTTTCGCTGAGGTATTCTTCTTCCTCCGGGAGTAAATCGGGGTCGCGGTCTTTCTTGGGACTTTTGTGCGCTCCTTTTTTGCGGGCATTCTGAATCTTGCTGATTAAATCTCCGGTTCTGTCGGCGTTAAGCTCTATGATTAACTGATTATTGCTGTCAGCCGCCCGAAACTCGGATAACATTCTCTCCAAGCTCGTTATTGTCCGCCATCCTCCCTCTATGCCTGCCTGCGTGAATGACTGCGTACCCCCTCCGCGCACTATCACTTCTACCACATCGGAAGCATCAGCAGGAATCGTCAGCTTGAATTTCCGCGTTACAGGGTCAGCCCTCCAAGGACGCAATTTCACTGACACTTCTATTTCTGCGCCGGGTTCGGCATCCTCTGAGACTGTTACCTCCTCAATCAATAACACTTTCGGGGACTGTGCCGCAGAGACCGTTACCGTAAATCCCACAGGCATTATGTCTTTGAACGGCTGAGTCATGTATGCGGTGATTATTGTCTTGAGCTGCTTGAATGCCTCATCGGTTATATTTTCGTCCGAGTAAAATATATCCTTACGCGCCCAGCCGTTTGGGACATTCCTGCCGTCAATCCTCAAGTTTACGCTCATTGTCCCCTGACCTTTTCGCGCCCATGATTCTTCGGCCAGACCTTTGCAGACACCTTCAATCAAATCTGCCGTCATAAACTCGTCTGTTACCGTCCTGAAGTGATAGATGTCTTTCGTACCAGCGTCAAGATCATGAAAAACGAACTCGCACGGGATTGATGGGGGATACATTCCGAATTTGCCGGCGATTCCTGTCTCGGTGTCGTGAGTTACAGTGCCGTTGATGCCGAGAGTGTGAGCCAGCTTGAACGGGAATGAAACGCTGTCAACTGTCTCATGGACATATGCCCCTGCGGAAGGGTACGAGGATTTTCCGCGCTTCATGAAGTCATGCCCGAACGCCAAAAATCTCCCGTGCCTGTCTACCGCCGTAACTGTCCCGAACGCTGAAAGCTCAACGTCCCCCCATACCAGCAAGGCCGCAACAGAGTCGCCCGGCCTTAGTGATGTACCGTCAGCAAGACTTCCGCCTGAAGGAGAGCTTATGCCCTGCGTGAACGTTATGCCTAATTTCCGCGACAATTGGGACATGGCCGGAGTGTTTATGCTTGTGCCTGAGACTGTTACAGCATTCAGAGCCGCCAATGACGGGGAAGGAGGGAGAGAATCATGTTCGGTTATCGCGCACATATACTCAATGGGAATCATCACCGCTAATGTGTGGTCAGCCCCCTGCCATCCGCTTCTGACCGCCCCCGCCAATTTCCCGCCTATATACACAGGAGACCCGCTCATGCCCTGCGCTAATTTCGTATGCCCCGTAAGTTTTATGAGTACGAGACTGCTATACTGCTTTGCGGGTTTCTGCGGGACTATGCTGACTATACGCACTGGAATCCGTGAAGGCTCCATGCCCTTTATCACCGTCAGCATATATCCTTTCATGCCCGGCTTTAGTTCGTCAACAGAAATTACAGGGTCAGACGGAACAAACGCCCCGTAAGCAGGAACATTCAGCGCAATAATTATCACCGTCAGCAAAAGAACTACGCGCCTAAACATTTCCCCGCGCCTTTTGCCGCAAATATTCCATGATAAAATCCCCTATATCGCCGTCAAGAACCGCCTGAACGTTTCCGCGCTCGTAATTTGTGCGGTGATCTTTCACCAGCGTGTAGGGGTGAAGAACGTAGCTGCGAATCTGACTGCCCCATGCCGACTCTTTCTTCTCGCCCACAACTGAAGACAATTCCGCCTGCCGCTCCTGCTCGGCCATGTCGTATAGCCGACTCTTGAGGACGTGAAGCGCGGTCTGCCTGTTCATGTGCTGGCTTCTCTCATTCTGACACGTAACAACAATTCCCGTCGGGATGTGAGTAATTCGGACGGCTGAGTCTGTTCTGTTGACGTACTGACCTCCCGCACCTGATGCCCGGAACGTGTCAACCTTCAAATCCTCCGGGCGAATCTCAATGTCAACATCATCGCTAAATTCCGGGGATACTAAAACGCTCGCGAAACTCGTGTGCCTCCTGTGTGCGCTGTCAAACGGCGAAATCCTCACAAGTCGGTGTACTCCCCTTTCAGCCTTCAGAAGGCCGTATGCGTAAGTCCCCTCAATCATGAGTGTTGCGTTCTTTATGCCCTCGTCATCATCTGCGGAAGCCTCTATCACTTTTGCCCGGAGATTCGTGCGCTCACAGTAACGCAGGTACATTCGCATGAGCATTGCCGCCCAGTCCTGAGAGTCAAGGCCGCCCGAACCTGAATGTATCATCAATATTGCGTTTGATGAGTCGTAGCGGTCATTCAGCAGGAGAAGCAGCCCGAACTGCTCAAGCTCCATGTGTAAATCCGCAGACCGCCGGAAAAATTCGCGCTCCAATTCCGAGTCGTCATTCTCCGTCAATATCTCTGCGATTGCTGACAGCTCGCCAAATTCTGACTGTATAGCCCTCACTGCGTCAAGCCGGGAAGAGACCTGCGATAATTCTTTGAGGACTTCCTCTCGGCCTTCACTGCTCCAAAAATCGGGGGCTGATGTCTTGTCCGTAAGCCTCCGGGACTGAGACTCTAATGCGCCTATGTCAAAGGCTGTCCTGCATATCGTGAAGCATTGTATGCAGTTCTTCCAGTTCTGTCTTAATGTTGGGATTCATGATTATGCCTTTCATTGTGATTTTGCGGATAATGATAGCACATGAAAAAAGCCCCCTCCATTTCGGAAGGAGCTTGTAATTTCTGACGCGCCGCTAATGTTTCTTACGGCTGATTAACGCGAGTCCCGCAAGAAGTATCACACCGCCGAATCCCGCGCTACATCCTCCGCTTGAAGAGGCCAGACCTATTACATTGTCGCCCTCTGAGCTATTCCTGCTTGTGGTGATTGCAGGAGAGTACACATAATTAGGCTCAAGATACGCCGCTACGTTTACGTGCCTGTTTGCCGGGACTGTATACACTTCATTCCCATCATCATCAAGGAACGCGTAATCACCCTCATAATTCGCTGAGGCATTCACGCTCCCCGCGCTGACCGATGTTAATGTCATGTCGAGGAATATTGTATCTCCCGGCGGGAGATTGTCGAGGCTGACACCGAAAACGTAAATCGCTGCCGTCTCAACCGTAATTTCAGGAAGCACAACCGCAACTTCACGCCCCTGCTCTGTAATCGCTGTGAGCTGGCTGGCAGGAAGGTCTGACACTGTGCGCGATGCCCCCGCCGATGACTCTGGCAATTCCGCAACAATTGAACCTGGCCTGCTGAAGATGTCCCGCAGTGATGAGGCTTTATCCTGAACGTTAATGCCGGGCTTTGTCGGCCTCGCTGAATTCGGTGTAACGTCCGGGCTTGTGGGTCTAACGTCCGGGCTAATGGGTCTAACGTCGGGGCTTGTGGGTCTGATGTCCGGGCTTGTAGGTCTGATGTCCGGGCTTGTAGGTCTGATGTCCGGGCTTGTAGGTCTAATGTCCGGGCTTGTAGGTCTGATGTCCGGGCTAATGGGTCTAATGTCCGGGCTAATGGGCCTAACGTCCGGGCTTGGCTCGGCAGGAAGTCCGCGCAGTATTTCTAGGTCATGCGAGGTAGCCGCCGCCGTTATCACAGGACGGTACACGCCATCCGCGAAATACGCCGCAACGCTGATATACTCATCACCGCTCACAGCTCCCGTCAAGTTTCCGCTGTCGTCAATGAATATCTGCCTGTCCAGATCCGCCGATGTTACGTAGTACCCTCTGTGATACATCGAATATACATCGCCGGAACGTTCCGCGCTCCAGAATATTGCCTGATTGCGGCCGGTTATGTTGTCAGCAGGAAGCCTGAACACGTAGAAGCCCGGCTCATAGATATACATCTCAGGAAGCACTACCGCCACAAGCTGGGGAACATCCGCGCTCAAAAGCTCGTCCTTCATGGCCTTCCACACTTCAGCGGCATCACGCGAGGCAATCACGCGCATATTCTCATCATTGAACATGTCGACACCGTAGGGAAGATTCAGGCCGTCAACAAAATCCCACACCGCCGAATATGCGTCCGCTGATGGGTCTTTGGGCATTGCGAAACGCGGATATACTGATAGGCCGTCATAGCCTACATCTTTCGGGGACTCGTCATATTCCGGCTCATCAGTTACTGTGCCTGCCTTGTCGGGCGACACTGTGCCGTATTCCGTCCAGCTTGAAGTGTTGCCGGGCTTCAGGGCTTCCATCAGCGCGTCAACGTCATCTGTCAG